>DATBQC010000974.1:0-3801 GCA_036561065.1 Methylobacter sp.
TAACTCAATTGTCCAATTTATAATTATTCTGGCTCAATGAATTATTTTTTTGTGTCGGTGCTTGAATTGAATTGATATGAACATGGCGACAAAGTCATTTTCCACATTCTCGAAGATTGAAGTAATTAAGCAGACATGAAAGAAGCTTCAAATGGAAGACGCTGGCTATATCGCAGAGTGATAATTAGTCGCCCAGACGCTTTGAGCCAGTAATAACGCTCATCCAAAGCAGGCAAGTAACACGATATTCTTGTTGAAACCATTTTCAAGATAAAACCGGATCTACTTAAACTCTAACCCTGTGAGACTTTTATGAAAACCAGAAAAACTATTCGCGAAATATCCCATAACCCCAACCAGTTTTTTAAAATTATTAAGGTAGCTGTTGTTATGAGTATCGGCCTTGGCTCTGTTACTCAGTCTGTATGGGCTGAAAACCAAACTCCAGATGTTCAAAACGCACAGAATGAACCTGCCAAAAAACCTGGAGATGGCCAGGGAAAATTACCCACATTTGCTCAGGCTGATGTAAATGGCGATCATTACGTTACTAAAAGTGAATTGAAGAATTTCCCTTATTTACTGCAAGTATTCGACAAGGTGGATGCAGGTCATGACGGTAAGTTGGAACAACATGAATACCAAAACCTGGAAATGGAAACCAAACGGGAAGGGGAAGTCAAGTAAATGGGGTATAGGCCCAAACCGTTGAGGCATTTGAGGTTCGGCGCCGACCATCACCGTGTGGAGGCGCTAATGCGAGAACAACCTGTCTTAATATGTAATGTGTCGATATCCAAATAAAAAAATGCAGCATAAAGCCGAAACAGTCCATCAGATAACGGGGAGTCTCGATCTCAAGAGTCCAGTGACTAGTATTATGCGACTTATAGCTTTGAATTAGTTTCACGCAGAGTTACAAATTCCTCGGCAGCAGTAGGATGTTTGCCGATAGTTGTATAAAAGAGCGTCTTGGTCGCACCTGCTCGAATGGCAACAGCCATACCCTGGATAATTTCAGGGGCGTCAGGCCCTACCATGTGCATGCCGATAACCCGCATCAGTACTGCGGACCACGATCATTTTCATCCAATCCGGAAAGAGTATTTTTTATCGGTGTAAAACGGGTTTGGTAAACGCCGATGTCCAGGTATTTTTCGCGTGCCTGTGCTTCAGTTAAACCTACATTAGCGATTATTGTGCCGGCAAAAAACAGTCGTGGGGATATTCTCGTAATCCACCGGTCGCGGCTGATTGATATATAACGTATTTACCAGAGCCGCGCCTTCGGCCATGGCTACAGGCGTCAGGTTGGCCCGATAGGTGACTTCACCCAGCGCATAGATTTGATGGCACATTGGTTTGATAGTCACTGTTGACCCTAATGGCTCCTTCACTGTTCAGTTCAACGCCAAGCGCCTCTAGTCCTAATCCGGTCGAATTCGGTTTTCTGCCTGTGGCATACATCACCAAGTCTACTGTAGCTTCGAAAAATTGAGGCTGTGCAGTCACTTAAATAATACCAACTCAATTTTTCTCCAGTCGGATTTTAAGCGCGTATTTTTCACGGTCGATTTCTCCCCGGGTACGGATACCAAGCCGGCGTAATAGGGGTAAGGGAGGGCACCATCCTTGTAATCCATGCTGCAACAAAAACGGCAAAACAATGCCGGGGAGGAATAACCATTTTCGATTTTTGGTTAAACCAAGAATCAGGCCGGTTAGGGCTAACGTAGAGGCATTGACCTCAAGCACTCGTTCTATATCCCATTCCTGATCCAGCATTTGAATACGCTCAAGAATTTCTGCCCTGCTTTTGCCCTTATAACGGTGAATATTTATATCCGTTTGATGATCTATTTCTTCATTCACAAGGGAAGCGGTGGAGCTACGAACGCGATCCAGGCTTGATCTTGTTGAATCTTCAGCATTAAATATAGACATGGGTACCTCCAAATTAAAAAGAATTTCGCCGCATCGCTCATTTAAAAGGGTACAGATAAAACTAAACGCAGTCGGTACGGTAGCGAACAGAGACGGACTAGGTCTGCACGTATTCGTTGTTCCCAGTTTTCTTGTTTGGCTTGGTTAGGGATACGGCAACTTTTCTGTCAAATTAACCATCACTGCTCAACTACTCGCATGCATGATGTTAGTGGGCCAGGCCGTGGATAGGGTGGAGGGGAGCAGGCGATCGGATTCCGCTTTGACCACGTGGTAGCACTCGCAGACTCGCGCCTCCAGTCCAGGTCGGTCCAGCACCGTGATGTGGCCTCGTCTGTAAACAATCAATCCAGCTCCTTGCAATTTCCCGGCAGCTTCCGTGATGCCTTCGCGGCGGACGCCGAGCATATTGGCGATCAATTCCTGAGTTATGATTAACTCGTTAGAAGGCAGCCGGTCTAGGCTTCCCAGCAACCAACGACAGAGCTGCTGATCCACGGAATGATGTCGATTACAAACAGCTAGCTGTGCCATCTGGGTAATCAGCGCTTGGGTATAGCGCAGCAATAAACAGTGTAACCCCCCGGAGCGACGTCCCTTAGAACGATCGAATTCCTGCATAAGTAGATGCGTTCGCAGCCTATAGGCGTAGCCCGCGCTCCGTACGACGGCCCGATCAGGCATGGTTCCTCCGCCCATGAAGATTGAGATACCGATGATGCCATCGTTGCCGACTACGGCGATTTCGGCCGATGCGCCATTCTTTGTGACGTAAAGCTTGGACACAATGCAAGTCGTTGGAAAATAGACATAATGTAACTCGTCACCGGATTCGTAAAGGATTTTACCGAGTGGCATCTGGACCAATTCAAGATGCGGAGAAATACGCTCGAATTCCTCTGCGGGCAGGGCGGCGAGAAGATAGTTTTTCCAAGAGTTAAATGGGTCAGACATAAGCAATATCCCGCTGTTAATCAAAATCGAATAGTTCTAAAAAATCAGTTTGTGTTGTGCAAGTATCTGTAAGATATAGAGTTCAACTTCACCATTCAATAAGTGCTGCTACCTATCAGGTGACTACGCTGTACCGGCGTCACCCGTGGCAAACAGTTGGTGGTGGTCATTGCACAATCAAAAGCTCTGGCACTGGCAGTTAAGAATCAACGCTCTCAGCGTAGGATTACTGCTCTTTAAGCGTAACGACCTGCATTTGAAACCGGACACTGACCAGCATTCAACTAAATTCATACAGAAAAGTCGTATCTATGTACGCCAGCGCACGGAATAATTCTTGAAAATTCCCTATCATTAACCCGTGAGTCATTCATTGGCTCACCGGCACAGGAATTCCATTAGCTCAAGGGCAGAGGGATTCGTTAATTTTTTTGGGGAGAAAAAAATGACACAAGCACAAGCGAAAGACCAAGAAACAACACAAGAGAAAACTCCACAGCAACATCATCAGAAAGCGGCAGAGCACCACGAACAGGCAGCCAAGCATCACAAGGAAGCCGCCAAGCATTACGAATCCGGTGACGACAAAACTGCAGCGCAGCACGCCCATATAGCCCATGGATATTCGACCCAAGCCGCAGAACAAGAAATGGAAGCCAGCAAGAAATATGCGAAAATGCAAGGTCTTAGAAAGTAATCGGAACCCGGTTCGCAGACAAACTCGTAGCGGTTCAATAAAAAACGCCGGACACGCCTCGGTTTTAGGCTGAGGCTGTAAAACAGCGTTTAATATTTACCCGTTTTAGCGTCCATATTTTTCCAGTCGACCCCACTCATAAACATTAAAAAACAATGCGATAATGATCTTACATGGCCAATTTTGACGCTGTTCTCTCCGATTTC
>DATBQC010000975.1:0-7678 GCA_036561065.1 Methylobacter sp.
GCGGGAGTAAGCTTCTTGCCATATACACACTCAACCCGCGTAAGACAATGACAGCAGCTTCTGTGTCTCGCAACATCATCACCGTTACCCAGCTTAACCGCGCAACCAGTCAGTTGCTTGCCGAGCATTTCCTGTCGGTGCTGGTTGAGGGCGAGCTATCCAATTTAACCACCCCTTCTTCCGGGCATATTTATTTTACGCTGAAGGACGCTAACGCCCAGGTGCGTTGTGCGATGTTTCGCACCCAGCAGCGCCGATTGACGTTTAAGCCGGAAAACGGCAAACAGATCATTGTTCGGGCGCAAGTCAGTCTGTACGAACCCAGAGGCGACTACCAGCTGATTGTCGAGCATATTGAGGAGGCCGGTGACGGGGCTTTGCGACGGGCGTTCGATGCGCTAAAGCTGAAGTTGTCGGAGCAAGGCTTGTTCGATGCCTCGCACAAACAGCCTTTGCCCACGCTGCCGAGAGCAATCGGCGTCATCACCTCGCCGTCGGGCGCAGCCATCCGAGATATATTGACCGTACTGCAAAGACGCTTTACGGCGATACCGATGATTGTTTACCCGGTTGCGGTGCAGGGCGACAACGCCAAGCATGAAATTGCCAAGGCGATAGCCACCGCCAATCGGCTTAAGCAATGCGATGTCATCATACTCGGACGGGGCGGCGGGTCGCTTGAAGACCTTTGGGCATTTAATGAAGAGCTGGTTGCCAGGGCCATTTACGACAGCGAAATTCCGATCATTTCAGCTGTCGGGCACGAAACCGATTTTACCATCGCCGATTTTGTCGCCGACCTGCGCGCGGCAACGCCGTCGGCGGCAGCAGAACACGCTAGCCCCGATCAGCAGCAATGGTTGTCCCGATTCGTGTACCTGGAATCGCGGCTGCAACAGCAACTGCAACGCAAACTGCACCAAAAACAGCAAACGCTGGATTGGCTGAGCCAGCGTCTGCAACAGCAACATCCGGGACAGAAACTGGCAAGAAACGCCAAGCGCATGGATGAACTGGAGGCCCGACTCAAGCAAGCCATGCACACTAAACTTCGGCATTTGGCCGGTAGTGTCGAGGCAAAAACCGCCCAATTATGGCAGCACAATCCAGCGGTAACCATCAACAGCCATAAACAGCGGCAAGAGTATTTGAGTCGGCGCCTAGTTGCCGCAACCGCCCATAAGTTGGAGCAGCTCAAGCAGCGTTTGTTAAATTCCAGCCAGACTCTGCATGCAGTCAGCCCCCTGGCAACGTTAAACCGGGGCTATGCGATGGCAATCAATCCCTCTACCGGAGACATCATCCGCTCTGTAGAACAAATCAGCGTCGGCGACATAGTTCAAACCCGTCTTGCGCATGGCCGGTTCACCAGCCAGGTTAAAGATATTAACCGGGATTAGTGGTCGGTTTGAGCAAAGGCCACTGCTGTATCACTTTATAAATGACGCCGCCCGGTTCACTACAGGATTCAACCAGGCAAAACGCTTCGGCACGCCAGATGATGGGTTCGAGCTTTACGTCCGGTAAATACCGGGCATGCCGGGCCAGCGTAATATGCGGGGTATAAGGCCGGGTATCGGTTTGCAGACCGCAATTTTCGGCCACTTCCGTCAATGCGGCAGCCAGCATCACGGCCGCCTCCGGCACGGGTTGCTGGCAGGTCAAACATAAAACCCTGGGCCTACTCCAATAACTTAAACGGTCAAAGGTCAGCTCAAAGGGCGGGACAGCAATGTTGGTGACTGACTGCTTGATCAATGATGAAACATCTTCATCAACCTGCCCCAAAAACACCAAGGTCGCATGGAGGTTGTGTGGCTGCACCCATTTGAACCCTTTAGCTTTGATGGATTGGCCCAAACCAGCCAGTGCTTGCCGGGTTTCATCATCAGGCCATAAGGCAAAAAACAATCTTGACGTATCGGTCATGGTTTTAACTAAAGATCAGTCTTTCGCAACCGCCCGGTTTTTATTCCTGATCCATTCGCTCCACGATCCCGCATAAAGCTTGGAACCGGTTAATCCGGCATGTTCCATAGCCAGCAAGTTATGGCAGGCGGTGACGCCGGAACCGCAATAATGGACGACTTGTTCGGGTGCGCGAGTGCCGATCAACCGGTTAAATTGTTCGCGCAATTGTTCCGACGACAAAAATAAGCCGTTGCTGTCCAGGTTTAATTGAAAGGCGCGGTTTAATGCGTAGGGAATATGGCCTGCAACCGGGTCGATGGGCTCTTGTTCGCCGCGATAGCGTTCAGGCGTTCTGGCATCGATCAGGCAAATGGATTTTTGGGCTAGGCTGTTTTGCACCTGTAAGGCATTAAGCCATGCGGCTTCGTTTAAATAAGGTCTGAACGTGGCGGACTTAACTCTGGGCAGGGCTGTGGCGACGGGAAGTCCTTGTTTTTGCCAGTGCTTGATGCCGCCATCCAATATCGCAACCTTGTCATGGCCCATGCAGCGCAATAGCCACCATAGGCGTCCTGCAAAAGCGCCGCCTGCATCGTCATAAGCGACAACCTGGCTATTGTTGGTGATGCCCCAGTCTCCCAGTTTTTTTGCTAATGAAGTGAAGTTCGGCAAAGGGTGGCGGCCGGTAAAATCGGTGATCGCCGAGGATAAGTCTCTATCCAGATGGGCGTAGCGGGCGTTTGCGATGTGTCCGTGTCGATAGGCTTTGGCACCGGCTTCGGTGTCAGCCAATGAAAATCGGCAGTCAACGATGATCCAGTCGGGATTATTAAGTTGTTGATGGAGTGTCTGTGCGGAAATGAGCGTTGTGTAAGTCATAGTTTTATACCGTTAAGATAATTTTGCCGATGTGTTGGCTGCTTTCCATGAGTTGATGGGCTTTTGCGGCATCGGTGAGTGCAAAAGTTGAATGGATAACCGGTTTGATTTGGCCTGATTCCAATAAATGCCAGGCTTTTTCAAGTAACTGCTTGGCTATTGCAGCTTTAAAGGCATCGTCCCTGGTTCTTAAGGTGGAACCGGTAATGGTGAGCCGTTTAAGCATGATAGGCAGCAGGTTTATTTCGGCTTTCGGGCCGTTTTGAATGGCGATTTGCACCAGTCGGGCATTGTCGGCCATACATTTTAGGTTGCGCGGGAAATAGTCGCCGCCGATCATGTCCAGGATAACATCGACGCCTTGGTTGTCGGTAAGCCGGTTGATCTCTTCGACAAAATCCTGTTCCTTGTAGTTGATCGCGGCATCGGCGCCCAGTTGCAGGCAGAATTCGCATTTAGCTTTTGAGCCCGCGGTGACTATGACCTTGGCGTTGAAGGCTTTGGCAAGTTGTATCGCAGTAGTGCCTATGCCGCTGGTGCCGCCATGTAACAGCAACGTTTCGCCGGGCTGCAATTTTGCACGGTCAAAGACATTGCTCCAGACGGTGAAAAAAGTTTCCGGTAATGCGGCGGCCTCGGTAAAAGACAGGCCTTCCGGTACGGGAAGGCATAACGCCGCCGAGGCGAGGCAATATTCGGCATAACCGCCGCCGGTCACCAGTGCACAGACCTTATCACCTATATTTAAATGCTCGATGTTGTCGCCCAACGCTTGAATGATTCCTGCAACTTCAAGTCCCGGAATGTCGGATGCGCCTGGCGGAGGAGGATACAGGCCTTGGCGCTGCATCACATCGGGTCGATTGACACCGGTTGCAACGACTTTAATCAATACCTGGTTAGCCGACGGCGTTCGGATGGTGCGCTGAACCGGCTTTAAAACACCGTCGTCAATTTCAATGGCAATCATCTGTTCGGGAAGCGGCATAGTTACAACATCGTCAATAAGCTGAGTTGCGGTTATTATATGCCCCAGTTATTTTCATAAACAATGTGTGGGTAGGATAAAACAGATGATTCGTGCAGGTATTGTGGGCGGAACCGGGTATACCGGCGTTGAGCTATTGCGGATTTTGGCGTTGCATTCGGACGTTGAGGTGGCGGTCGTCACGTCGCGCGCCGATGCGGGGCTTAGGGTGGATGCGCTGTATCCCAGCTTGCGCGGTGCTATCGATGCGGTATTTAGCTTGCCTGAAGTCGAAACTCTGGCCGAATGCGATGTGGTATTTTTCGCGACGCCGAACGGTACGGCGATGCTGATGGCGGAGCAGTTATTGGCGCGCGGCGTTAAGGTGATTGATCTGTCCGCTGATTTCAGGCTGAAAGACGCAAAGGAGTGGGGCAAGTGGTACGGCATGGAGCATGCTTGTCCTGATTTAATCTTTGATGCGGTTTACGGGTTGCCGGAAGTGAATCGTGAGGCAATTAAAAAGGCTAATTTGATCGCTTGTCCCGGTTGTTATCCGACTGCCGTACAGTTGGGGTTCTTGCCGTTGCTGGAAAACGATCTGATTGATGCAACACATTTGATTGCCGATGTTAAATCCGGTGTCAGCGGGGCAGGGCGCAAGGCGGAGTTGGCGACGTTAATGAGTGAAACCGGCGAGAGTTTTAAAGCTTATGCTGTTGGCGGTCATCGGCATTTGCCGGAAATCAGTCAGGGGCTTGAGTTGGTGGCCGGAAAATCAGTCGGACTGACCTTTGTGCCGCATTTAACACCGATGATTCGCGGCATACACGCTACTTTATATGGGCAGGCGCATGGCAATATGGACGATGTGCAGGCTTTGTATGAACAAAGATATGCCGATGAGACGTTTGTCGATGTGTTGCCGCAAGGCTCCCATCCCGATACCCGGAATGTCCGGGGCAGTAATAACTGCCAGATTTCGATTCATCAGCCGCAAGGCGGTCAGATCATCGTGGTGCTGTCGGTGATTGATAACCTGGTAAAGGGTGCAGCCGGACAGGCGGTGCAAAATATGAACCTGATGTTCGGGCTACAGGAAGACTCCGGGTTAAAGATAATTGCCCTTTATCCATAATTCTTGACTAAAATGCTGGGTATAGTCATAATTTATTTAACTCCATTTTTTATAGTGATTAATCTATGTCAAATCCGATAGTTTTTACTGATAGCGCCGCTTCCAAGGTGGGTGAATTAATTGCCGAAGAAGGTAATGATAATCTGAAACTGAGGGTTTATGTTTCAGGCGGCGGCTGTTCAGGGTTTCAATACGGCTTCACGTTTGATGAGGAAGTCAATGAAGACGACACTTGTGTTGAAAACGGCGGTGTCACGGTGTTGATTGATGCAATGAGCATCCAATATTTAAACGGCGCTGAAATCGACTACAAGGAAGATTTATCGGGCGCTCAGTTTGTTATTCGTAACCCTAATGCGACCACCACATGTGGCTGCGGGTCTTCTTTTTCAGCATAGCTTATTTATAGTTTTTCCCTTCGACGGGCGACAGGATGTCACCTACAAGGATGTAGGTGTTTAGCGTCAGCAGGAGCGGAAGCTGCGCCCTTTTTGTTTCCTTGATAAATCCCCCCAAGAATGACGGAGTTAACCGCTCCTGTGACTTCTTTAAGATTGCCGGGCAGATTGTTTAGCGTTTGTCTGGCTAACCATGCAAAAGCCATCGCCTCAACATGATCGGGATGAGCACCGTAGTGTTCAGTCGATTCAACAGGGCATCCAATATTTTGTCGGATAAGTTCCAACAGATAGTCGTTGTGTATGCCCCCGCCGCAAATCAATATGCGTTCGGTAGCTGGTGCATGCTTTTTGATCGCATCGCAAATCGTAATTGCCGTTAAAAAACATAAGCTGGCCTGTACGTCTTCGGCCTTGTAACTGAACGCGTCGAAATATTGGTAAACCCAGGGGAGCGAAAAATACTCTTTACCGGTGCTTTTGGGCGGGGCGGCATTGAAATAAGAGTCTTGTTTTAATAGCCCCACTAAATCATGATCGATGTTGCCGGTTTTGGCCCAGTCGCCGTTTTTATCGTACGATTGGTTTCGTTGCAACTTGATCCATAAATCCATCAATGTGTTGCCGGGTCCGGTATCAAATCCTATTACTTCTTCGGACTGATGTTTAGGCAACACGGTAATATTGGCGATGCCTCCGATATTGACGATGCAGCGATGTTCATCCGGGTACTGAAATACGGCTTGATGAAATGCAGGAACCAGCGGCGCGCCTTGGCCTTTGGCTGCAATATCTCTGCGTCTGAAATCGGCTACGGTGGTGATGTCGGTAAGTTCGGCAATAACGTTGGGATCGCCGATTTGCAGGGAGAAAGGGAATTTGATTTCCGGTGCATGGTAGACGGTTAGCCCATGGCTGCCTATGGCGTTGACCGATGCAGCGGGAATATCGGCTTTAATAAGCAAGCTATTAACAATGTCAGCAAATAAGTGGCCCAGTCGGGTGTCCATAGAGCCATATTCTTTTAGCGAGATTAGCGCGTCAGGTTTGCTAAGTCGTTGGATGGTGCTTTGAAGGTCGGCAGGGAAGGGCTGGTATTCAAACCCGACAAGCCGGGCTTTTTCGTCTTTAAAATCAACCAGGGCGGCGTCAATGCCATCTAGACTGGTGCCGGACATGAGTCCGATATAAAGC
Organism: Methylobacter sp.; assembly: GCA_036561065.1. Taxonomy (GTDB): domain Bacteria; phylum Pseudomonadota; class Gammaproteobacteria; order Methylococcales; family Methylomonadaceae; genus Methylobacter_A. The sequence goes on from DATBQC010000975.1 coordinate 6,488, forward strand.
TCAGACATTGGTTTGTTTAATCGTAATGAGAGGGGTTTTTTGCAAATAAACCTTTGGCTTTGACCTGTACAAGCTGGGTATAGTACGGTTGGGTTTGAGCTTTGAAGTCAGCCAGTAATGCGTTACTGATAGGCATTGAATGCGGTATTTCAACTGTCTCCGGGTCGCGGTAAATCCCGTCGACATGAAACTCGTAATGCAAGTGGGGGCCCGTGGCCAATCCGGTTTGGCCGACATAACCGATAACATCGCCTTGCTTTACATGATCCCCGGCCGTTAGGCCTTTTTTAAAATCGGACATATGCGCATAAAGCGTTTCATAGTGATCATTATGCTGAATGATGGCAACTTGTCCATAAGCGCCACTCCGGCCGCAGAAGGTAACAATTCCGTCCCCGGTTGTTTTTACTGGCGTACCGATTCTTGCCGCATAGTCAATTCCCTTATGCGCACGAATTCTGTTAAGTATGGGGTGCTTGCGGTGCATGTCAAAAGGGGAGCTGATTTTTATGAAGTCAACCGGCGTAGTTAAAAAAGCTCTTTGCATGGACTGCCCGTCAGGCGTGTAATAGCTGGTGCCGGACTCATTTATATATCTGACAGCCGAGTGTGACGATCCTTGGTTAATAAACTCGGCGGCAAGGATTTCGTCGCTATCCGTTTCTTTGCCGTCAACCATTTTCTTGCCATAAACAATCGTGAATTGATCGTCAGGACGCAGATTGGTTGCAAAATCGATGTCCCACGCAAAAATTTCGGTAAGTTGCAGAATCAACTCTTTTGATAAGCCAGCCTCAAGCCCGTCTAAAAATAGAGAGGTTTCTATGGACACATGGGCTGTGTTAATTGTTGTATTTTGTGGGTGATCCAATATGACTGGATGGTATTGTTGGTCATTATCGGCGTGGGTGGGCTGATCCGATTCGGTGGCATCCAGATCTAAATCCAGATTATTTTGCGGCAGCATGTGATTGGGTGAGTTTACCGATGCGGTTTTGATCGACTTGGAAGAAATAATGGTATGTTTTCTTGTAGTTTGCTCAGAAGAGGCAACGGAGTTGGTTTTGTGCCCCGACTTGGTCGAAGCAATGGATTGTTTGTCGTTTTTTAGCTTGGCAGCAACAATAGCGTGTTTTTTTGTTGCAGGTTTAGATGTCTCAACAGATGTTTTTTTGTTGTTTATTTGGGCAG
>DATBQC010000976.1:0-4454 GCA_036561065.1 Methylobacter sp.
TCTTCAATAGCGCGCTGTATGGATTGCACGGTCGACTCCAGATTGACCACGACACCTTTTTTCAAGCCTCGGGATGGTGTTGAACCAATGCCGATGATTTCTATATTTCCATCACTGCTGAGCTCACCAACAATAGCGGCGACCTTTGACGTGCCGATGTCCAACCCGACTATTAAATTACGCTCTGTTTTTTTAGCCATTTTGTTTACTCTGCATCAACTTTTCCAATTAACCATCTGTTTCACGTTGAGGTTCAGCCATTATTCTTCCGACCACCAATGATGGAGGCCGCAACTGCTCCCGGCAGTCTTGCGGCATTTCCCCCATCCCAGGGGGTCAGAAGTGTCGCATCGGTACGGAACCGATGCGACCAGTCGATTTCTTCCGTTCCCGGTTTCCATGAAACTGCATATCCATTGGGATACCTCAAATCGACTATTGCTATTTTCTCAACCTGTTCTTGTCCTAGTACTTCCAGTGTCTTTAAAAAACGCTGTAACTTCTTTAATTGTTCATTTCGTCCCAACAGTATTTCCAATCCTGTTGTTAATTTGATCTTCCATGCCCATCGATCATTAATCGTAAACTCGGCCATCTTCATCGACTGATCGGCTAATGCCGTGTTTACACCCTTCATTATTTCCAGCGTTTTCAGCTGCTGTTGCTCAGGCCCTTGCAATATGGGCAAATTCTTAAATTGCTCTATATTCTTCGGTGTAATGATCTCACCCCGCGCACTGACCAGTCTTTGCTGTCCCCAGCGTACATAGGGCTTTTTTTCACGTATCTTTATGTCAATCGCATCGGGCCAAACCCTTTTGACCGTAACGGCATCCACCCAAGTCAATTCCGAAACCGCCTGATGTATAGCCTGCATATCGGCATCGAAAAAACCTGTCATCACCAAGGGCTGCAAAGCCGTCTTTATCTCTTCCTTGCTGAGATATTGAAAAACCCCTTCGGTACGCACATATTTGATAGGTATGCGCTTAACGCCATAACCTGCCAACAAAACCAAGCAGGTTATCAGCAATACACTCATCAAAGTTTTTGCAATGGCCTTCATAAGTATTCAGCCACAAATTGACACAGACACACGCTGATAAACGACAAAAGCAATCTGTTTAATCAGTGTTGATCTGTGGCTAAATAATTACCGGCCATCCACCATTACCCGCAACTGGTTTCCAGAATGCGCCAGACCAATTCTTCAAAATCGATGCCCGCTTGTCTCGCCGCCATCGGCACCAAACTGTGGTCGGTCATGCCGGGAACTGTATTAACCTCGATCAACTGGTACTGGCCCAAGTCGTCGATAAATACATCCACTCTCCCCCAGCCTTTAACGCCAACCACCTTGCAGGCCGTTTCCGCCAAATCTCTTATAAACTGCTCCTGCTCTTGACTCAGACCGCAAGGGCAATGATATTGCGTCGTCGTCGCCTGGTATTTGGCTTCGTAATCGTAAAATACATTTGGAGTTTCCAAGCGAATCACCGGCAGCGCTTCCCCATCCAAGACTGCAACGGTATATTCCTTGCCGGTAACCCAGGCCTCGGCATAAACATCGCAGCGATATTTGGCCGCCACGGCTAAGGCTTGTTGCAACTCGTTCCGATTGGTTGCCTTACTCATGCCGATGCTGGAGCCTTCCTGCGCCGGTTTGACGATTACCGGAAAACCCAGTTTTTCAATGCAAGCATCAAGATCGGATTCATCTTGCAATACACACCATTTGGGCGTGACCAGACCGTAACCCTGCCAGCACAACTTGGTTCTAAGTTTATCCATGGTCAGTGCCGACGCCATCACGCCGCTGCCGGTATAGGGTATGCCCAGCACTTCCAGAACCCCCTGCAGCACACCGTCTTCGCCGCCGCGACCATGGATAATGTTAAATACCCGGTCGATCTTTAGCCCTGCCAGCGCTTCAATCGGACTGCCTGTCACATCAACGGCAATCGCATCTACGCCTTTATTTTTCAAGGCGTCATAAACAGCCGCCCCGCTTCTTAACGAGACTTCCCTTTCCGCCGCCGAACCGCCCATCATTACCGCGACACGGCCGAACTGCTCTGGCTTGCTTAACGACAATGCTTTCATATTGATTCACCTATCATACAAACCTCGGTCTGCAAAACCACCCCATGCTGCTGCTTAACTTTATCCTGCACATAACGAATCAGCTCTTCGATATCCGCTGCCGTTGCATTGCCGGTATTGACGATAAAATTCGCATGTTTTTCCGACACACTCGCCCCGCCTATCGCGTAGCCTTTCAAACCGGCCTGCTCTATCAACCGCGCCGCATAATCGCCTTCAGGGTTTTTAAATACCGACCCGCAACTGGGCTGATTGGTCGGTTGTGTCGCCCCCCGTTTTTCCAATAATCCTTTAATTTTCTGCTGGCTTATCACCGTATCGCCTTGCTGCAACGTCAACAGGCAAGATAGAAACCATTCGTTTTCGAAACCCATGACCGACCGATAACTTATCTTGAAATCCTTAGGCTTTCTCTGTGTAACCTTGCCCGACCTATCCAGCATGTCCACATTATTAACGATGGCCCAAGTTTCGCCGTCAAAGGCCCCTGCGTTCATCTTCAAAGCACCGCCCATGGTTCCGGGTATGCCCGCCAGGAACTCCGCACCGATTAAACCGCGTTCCCCGCAAAAACGCGCCACATGCGCGCAGGGAACACCCGCTTCAACATAAACCATACCGTCATCGGTCAGGCTCATCTCTTTCAATCGGCCCTTGGTGTTAACCACCGTGCCGCGTATACCGCCATCCCTGACCAGTAAATTGCTGCCCAGCCCCATCCAAAACACCGGATCGGAATCCGGCAGCGTCTTTATAAATTCGATCAGGTCCTGGCGATCCTGCGGGATGTACAATTGATCCGCAGGGCCACCAATGCGCCAACTGGTATACTTCGCCAGTTTTTCATGTTTTAGCAATTGACCTTTCACAGCTCATTTCCAGCTGATGACTTATCCTGTAACGCCTCCGCCAACGATTGCGGCAACTGGGACGCAATCTGCCCGACATTGCCCGCGCCCATGGTCAAAAGCACATCATCGGCTAAGACGATGCCTGCCAATATTTGCGGTAATTCCTCCCAGTTTTCGACAAACACCGGATCGACCTGCCCGCGTATACGGATGGCCCGGCTCAATGCCCGCCCGTCTGCACCGGGAATCACGGTTTCGCCTGCCGAATAAACATCCATCAGGATCAGCACGTCTACGGTTGACAGCACTTGTACGAAATCTTCAAATAAGTCTCTGGTGCGGGTATATCGGTGCGGCTGAAAAACGATGACTTTGCGCCGTTCCGGCCAAGCCTGACGCAAGGCTTCAAGCGTCGCAGCAATCTCGCGCGGATGATGCCCGTAATCGTCAACCAGCGTCAGTTTGCCCGCGCCCATCGGCAAGTCGCCGTTAAGCTGAAAGCGTCTGCCTACGCCTTTAAACGCGCCAAGACTCCTGATAATGGCCGCATCATCGACCGCCAGTTTGCTGGCGACGCCAATCGCTGCCAGTGCATTGAGCATGTTATGCCAGCCCGGCATATTCAAAGTGACATGCAACGACGGATAGTCGCCTCTGCGCAACACTTCAAAAGAAGTATGCATACCCTCTTGCTTGATATTGACCGCACGCACATCGGCATCTTCATGGACGCCATAAGTCGTTACCGGCTTGGATATTCTCGGCAGGATCTCCCTGACGCCTTCATCATCCAGGCACATTACCGCCAACCCATAAAACGGCAGATGATGCAGGAACTCGATAAAGGTATCCTTTAAGCGCTGAAAACTGCCCTCATAGGTCGCCATATGATCCTGGTCGATATTGGTGACGATAGCCATCATCGGCTGCAAATATAAAAACGATGCGTCGCTTTCATCGGCTTCGGCAACCAGGTAATTGCCTAGACCTAATTTGGCATTGCTGCCGGCGCTGTTTAAGCGCCCGCCGATCACAAAAGTGGGATCAAGTCCGCCTTCTGCCAAAACGCTTGCAGTCAAACTGGTGGTCGTGGTCTTGCCATGGGTTCCGGCCACGGCAATGCCGAACCGAAAACGCATCAACTCAGCCAGCATTTCCGCGCGCGGAATGACCGGTACCCTTTGAATATAAGCTTCGTCTATTTCTTCATTGCTCCGGTCTATGGCGCTGGAAGCGACCACCACATCGACCTTGGCTATATTTTCCCGTTTATGCCCGATGTTGATGGTTACGCCAAGGCTTGCCAACCTTTGGGTCACCGCACTTTCTTTGATGTCCGAACCCGAGACTTGATATCCGAGGTTCGACAACACCTCGGCAATGCCGCTCATCCCGGTGCCGCCTATGCCGACAAAATGTATCCGGTCGACGCCGCCTAATGCCTGGGTCTGTATCTGGCTTTTAGGAAAGGTCATCATCCCACCTCGGCCATGCAAACAC
>DATBQC010000977.1:0-5715 GCA_036561065.1 Methylobacter sp.
CACATTTTGCCGGAAAAAATCCATATCCTGAATGTATCATTCCTGGTGCCTGTAATGCGGCGTGAATTCGGCGGCTGTGCGGGCAACATTGCCTACAACCTGAAATTGCTGGGCGAAGAGCCGTTGACCATGGCTACCGTCGGACATGATTTTGAACCGTATGCCCAATGGATGGCGCAGAACCAGTTATCAAGTGAGTTTATCAAGATTCTGGACAACAGCTATACCGGCCAAGCCTACATCACCACCGATGAAGAAGCCAACCAGATTACCGCTTTTCATCCCGGCGCGATGAGTTTTTCGCACTTGAATTCGGTGCCAACTGACCGGAAAATCAGCATCGGTATCGTCTCGCCCGACGGCAAGGAAGGCATGCAATTGCACGCCGAACAGTTTGCCGAGCTGGACATCCCTTTTATTTTCGATCCGGGCCAGGGCATGCCGATGTTTAATGGCGAAGAATTGCTCAAGTTCATCGATCAGGCAACCTGGGTAACCTTGAACGATTACGAATCCGAGCTAATGCAGGAACGCACCGGCTTGTCGCTGGAACAAATGGCTGAACGGGTCGAAGCGCTGATCATTACTTTGGGCAGCCAAGGCTCTCAAATTTACACCCACGGCGAATGCATCACCATTCCTGCAGCAAAACCCAAAGCGATACTTGACCCAACGGGTTGCGGCGATGCCTATCGTGCGGGGCTTTTATACAGCTTGATGAATGATTTGGGCTGGGAAGTGACCGGCAGGGTTGCCTCGTTGATGGGCGCGATTAAAATCGAAAATAACGGCACCCAGAACCACTCATTTGATATGGATAGTTTCAAACAGCGCTACCGCGAAAATTTCGACTCTTCATTTTAATCGTGAATTAATTATCACCAAAAAGCATTTATCACCACGAACGACTGCACGGATGCAGGAGGTAGAGCAACGCAGGAGCAGGAGCAGTTGCCGAGACACGAAGAGCACCAAAACTTCGTGTCCTTCCTGTCTTCGTGGTGAATTTGATTTAAAAAACTTATGACAAGCACTTCATGCTAAAACACACTCAAAATCTCTTAGACATCATGTCTCGCCTCCGTCACCCGGAACAAGGCTGTGCGTGGGATGTAAAACAGGATTTCACCAGCCTGATTCCCTACCTGATTGAAGAAGCCTACGAAGTCGTCGATGCGATTGAACGCAACGACCTAGATGATTTGCGCTCGGAGCTGGGCGACCTGCTATTACAGGTGGTGTTCCATTCACAAATCGCTGAAGAACAAGGACTGTTCAACTTCGAACAGGTCTCGGAAGGTATTTGCGACAAACTGATCCGCCGCCATCCGCATGTTTTCTCCGATGCTGTTTTCAACACCGATGAAGAACGTCATCAAGCCTGGGAACAGGCAAAAGCCGACGAGCGGCAGGAAAAAAACAAAACGACAAAACAAGAGAGTGTATTAGCCGGTGTAGCCCGCAATCTTCCTGCGCTGATCGAGTGTGAAAAAATACAAGATCGCGCCGCAAATCACGGCTTTGACTGGCCGGATGCGTTGCCGGTTTTCGATAAGGTACTGGAAGAGCTGGACGAGGTTAAAGAGGCTTGGCAATCCGGAGATCAGGCGCATATCCAGGAAGAAATCGGCGATTTACTGCTGGTTGCGGTTAATCTGGCCCGTCATTTAAACGTCAATGCTGAAGTCGCACTCAAGGAAAGCACTAAAAAATTCTCCAAGCGCTTTCAATACATAGAACAACAGGTTGAAGCGTCCGGCCTGAACCTAAAGGACTGTGAACTGACCGAATTGGATGCTTTATGGAACGAAGCAAAACTGGCTTTAAACAAAAAATAGATCATAAGAGAGGGCGGCCAACTGGCCACCCCTCATGCTTTTATTAAAACTCTTCCCACTCATCAGCGCTCGCTGCCATTATTTGAGCTTTTGGCTTGGCAACAGGAGCATTTGTCGGAGAATTGAAATCTTTTTTCAAGCGCATAATTGCAACTCCGACTGCCGTTGACGCGGAAACGAACGCGGATCCGTTACCCAGCAGTGCTTCCGCCTCGCTGAATTTTTTTGCATTGATCGTATTAGCTATTCTTCCAGCCTCGATATGAAAGGCCGCATGTTTAGACACACAATCTGCATAACTCGGCTCATGAGCAAGGTGAGACTTAACGTCGTGGTGCAACCATTTACCGAAATCACAACAATCATCTCTTGAAATCGTTGCCGCATCCATTTCTTCGCGTTTTGATATGGCGGTACGAAGCTTCACCTTCCACTCGGAATGTTTCTCAAGCGCCTTATCCAAGTCTATGCCGACATTACTTGGCAAAGGCGTATTTTGATAAGACTCTTTCTTGGCAGGCGCGCTTTTTATGCTGGCTTGGCTAACAGCACGCACCGGCTCAGCATTGGCAAATCCAGTAAAACCTCGTGAATTTCCGTCCAACTTAAAGTGCGACACGGTAACCGCCAGGTTTTGCGTCTGCTCTTCCAATGATTCCGCTGCGGCGGCGGCCTGCTCTACCAAAGCGGCATTTTGTTGGGTTACATCGTCCATTTGGCCGATGGCTTGATTGACCTGTTCGATGCCGGACGTCTGCTCCATGGAGGCGGCGCTGATCTCGGACATAATGACCGTCACCCCACGGATGGCACCAACGATTTCTTCCATGGTTTTTCCGGCTTGGGCAACCAGCTTGGTGCCGTCTTCAACTTTTTCCACCGAATCGCCGATCAGGCCTTTGATTTCTGCTGCTGCGGCTGCGGCGCGTTGCGCCAGGTTTCGCACCTCGACGGCCACCACTGCAAAGCCTCGGCCTTGTTCGCCGGCACGAGCCGCTTCTACTGCGGCATTGAGCGCAAGGATATTGGTTTGGAATGCAATGCCGTCTATCACCGAGATGATGTCCACAACTTTACGCGAAGATTCATTAATATCTTCCATGGTCGATACCACCTGACCAACCACCTTGACACCCTTGCCTGCGATGTCCGTTGCGCCAACGGCAAGGTGGTTAGCATGCTTGGCGTTTTGGCTATTGGCCTGAACGGTCGAGGTCAACTCTTCCATGCTGGCGGCAGTTTCTTCCAGACTGGCGGCCTGCTCTTCGGTACGGTGCGACAGATCATTGTTGCCTGCGGCAATTTCTTTTGCCGCGGTATTAATCGTTTCGGAAGCCTCTTGGATTTGACCGACAATCTCTTTGAGTTTTTCCACGGTGGAATTGGAGTCATCTTTAAGTTGTCCGAAAGTTCCCGAATAGTCATTAGTAATGGTTTCGGTCAGATCGCCTCGGGACAATGCTCCAAGTACTCGCACGACCTCATTCAAACCCGTTGAACTGATCTCCATCAATTCATTAACGCCCTGCGCCAATTGCAGAAAGAAGCCTTCTTTATCTTTCTCGTTAATACGCTGGTTGAAATCGCCTAACACTGCACCACTGACCACTTTGGCGACTTCCTGCTCGATCGCCACTTCAGCGGTTCGATCTTTCCATTCCACTACGGAGCCGATACGCTTTCCGTACTCGTCACTAATAGGGTTGACTATCAAATTAAAAGTACACGCACCAATGTGAATCTCACTACTAAAAGTTGATTTTAAGGTACCAAGCAATTGTTGCTGATGCGCAGGATTCTTGTGAAAAACATCCATGTTCGCTCCCAATAGTTTACCGGCATCAAACTTGGGCAAAGCCTTCCGTATGTCGGACTCGGCGTGTTGCATCATAGCGAGCACAGACGGATTTATATAAATAATATTACGTTCATTATCAGCCACCATCACGTTGGACGTAATGCCATCCAAAGCAATCTTGAGACGCAGGGCTTCATCATGCTCGTTGTGTTCTTTGGTTATACGGGACAGCAATTGTTTCTGCATAGTGCTCATGGAACGGAACAGCTCACCCAGCTCATCCTTTTGCGAAAGGTCAATGCCGGAACTCAAATCGCCGTTAGCAATAGCGCTGGCTACCTGCTGTAGCGTATTAATCGAGCGCAAGATCCCCCGGCTGATAAGAAAGGTCAACACCACAGTCATCAACACGGACAGCATGGTTAACGCGATGAACAATATCGCCATGCTTTGGGCATCGCTTTTGACTTTGCTTGCAGCATTGAGCAGATCGCCGGAGAGCTTATTCTCAACTTCCTTGATCAGGTCAATTTTTTCGGTCACTGTTTTGAACCAGTAAACCGGATCAATGCCCAGCCCTGGCTCAATACCTTTGTCCATGGCAAGTTTCTTTATCCGCGCAACTTCATCAACGGCAGGCCCCGACACTTTAGTCTTGTAAAACTCCTTTTGGCTGTCCAGCGCGTTAGCAAAGAACATATCTGTATAGACATCCTGAGCAGAAAAGTTTTTCAGGAATCGACTTTGAGTATCCGGCGTAAACCGGTCTGCGGCAAACACCGTAGTCAGCAAAGCCCGCTCCATACCAGCGCGTTCCTTGGCTTTGAGTAAACTTGAATATGAAGAAGCCAGACGGGAAATTTCGCTGTGGCTACTAAGCGTGGAAACCTGAGCGGGAACATCAAGCAAGGAGCCGATGGTTTTACTGTAATAGGCGCTCGACTCCGTTCCATCCATGCCGAGGGCGCTGATAATGCCGCGCTTTGCTGCCAGTTCTCCCAAATTGCCTACCGCAGCATCCATCAGTACCTTTAACCCGCTACTGTAGCTGCCTGGATCGAAATCTTTCAGTGTCGTTTGAAACGACTCAGCAGCTTTATCGGTTTTCGCTCGTTGCACCGGCAATTCGGCAGCAAACTTGACCCCATTGCTGCCGATAAAAGAGGCACTCATGCCGCGCTCCTTTTGCATTTCATGCACCAAAGCGCCTATTTGAACAGAAACATCAACCAGCGATTCCAGCTTAACCATCTCTCTTGAAGTCGACTGTCTCTCAAGAACTCCCGATCCGGAAAAATACAGCAGAGCAAGTGCGGGGATGGCCGCCATCAGGATTAGTTTTAATCTTAGACTCGACGTAAAAGCGATATTGTTTGGCATGCTGCATTCCTGGGTAATATTTCTAAAGTGTTTTGAGCTCCTTCAGGCGTTTGGTTACGCTATGCTCTTGCACCCTTTTGGGGTAAATTTGAACCACTCAAAAGATTCCTAAATGGCCTACCCTGCTGCTAAAAAGTATAGCACCTAACCGCTAACCATTCAGCAACCGAATCGCCATCACATCACATCCGGCATAATGCAGAACGCTATTTGCCGTTGAACCTAATAATAGCGACAGACCATGTCGCCCGTGGGAACCGACAACGATCAAATCAACCTGTTCCCGCTCGGCAAGCTGAACTATCTCCTGTTTTGGCGCGCCCCAGACCATCCAACGATTATCCTTAACCGCACCCAGCTGATCAGCAATCTGCATGAATTTCATTTTCTCTGCTTCAAGCAGCCCATAGCCCGAGTCTTTATCCAGCGGAATCACCGTTCCATAACCGGTATCTGGCATCGGAATATTATCCAGCACATGGATAACGCTCAATTTGGCCCGATATTTTTCGGCCAAATCCTTTGCTCTTTGGGCAACCAAGTCGCCATGCTCGGAAAAATCCACGGCCAGTAAAATATGTTGATAAGCGCCCATTGTTTTCCTTATTTTATAAGCAGGATACGCAATGCGTCCCTCATATACTAATGCAAGCAGATTAATTCACCACGAAGACACGAAGGACACGAAGTTTATGTTTT
>DATBQC010000978.1:0-1840 GCA_036561065.1 Methylobacter sp.
CCAGTTCCCACCGAAGCTGAACCTGTAGCAGTAAATACATAATTTTGCCCAGTATTTGAAGTAGCACAGGTGTAATTAAAATATTTAACTTTACCGCTCGCCATGGTCACATTTGCGATACTGCATGTGGGGTCCGTGCCGTAGTTACGATTATCCTGATAATACTGTTCCATGCGTAAACTTAAGGAAGATAGTTGCGAATAGGCCTCGGCAAGTTTTCCACGCGTCACATAATCCTGATACGCCGGCAGGGCAATTGCGGAGAGTATGCCAATAATTGCTACTACAACCAGTAGCTCAATCAGGCTGAAGCCTTTAACCTGTTTTTTCATGTTATCTCCTTATTTTTCGACGCAGTTTAATAGTAAATATCTGGAAACTACCAGTCTATACTAATCTGACGAATGGTTATTTTTCACTCATGAGCGGAATGTTGGTAATATTCAACGCTAATCATTGATGTAAAATATTCTCATGCGCTTTATTACCATCTTATTATTGACGGGGCTTATCCTCAGCAGTTGCGGCACCAAGGGGCCTCTCTATATTCCTGAGAAGCAATATCCTCAAGATACTACGCCTGCAAATTAACCTTTTCCTTACTTAGAACCCGGTTCGTGAACTCCTTTAGCTTAAAAAACGGCGTACTACATGCCGAAAATGTTTCTTTGACACAAATTGCTGCCGAATTCGGTACGCCTTGTTATGTTTATTCCAAGTCGGCACTGGAGTCAGCTTTCAAGCGTTTTCAGGCTGGCTTTTCGACAACCGACCACCTCATTTGCTTTGCAGTCAAAGCCAACCCCAGCCTTGCCATTCTGAACCTGTTTGCGCGCCTGGGTGCTGGCTTCGATATTGTGTCTGGTGGTGAGCTGGCACGGGTATTGGCTGCTGGTGGTGATCCCGGCAAGATCGTATTCTCCGGTGTAGGTAAAACCGAGATAGAAATGCGGGCTGCGCTAGAAGCCGGTATTTTCTGCTTTAACGTCGAATCGGCTAGCGAGTTGCAGCGGCTGAATGAAGTTGCAGGCGATATGGATAAGGTTGCGCCAGTATCTTTACGCGTAAACCCGAATGTGGATGCAAAGACTCACCCTTACATTTCTACCGGGCTTAAGAACAATAAATTTGGTGTAGCTTATGAAGAAGCTTTTGCCTTGTATCAGTCAGCTGCAAGCATGGCCAATATCGTTGTGCATGGCGTTGACTGCCACATTGGTTCACAGCTCACGGAACTCTCGCCATTCCTTGATGCATTTGACCGAGTGCTTACCCTAGTCGACCAACTGGAAGCTGCTGGTATTCACATCCAACACATTGATGCAGGTGGTGGCATAGGTATTTGCTACAGCGACGAAACGCCCCCGGACTTTTCCGTATATGCAGAAGCCATGTTAAAAAAATTAGGTTCCCGCAAGGTAAAGCTGGTATTCGAGCCGGGCCGTGCGTTGGTCGGCAATGCCGGCTTATTGCTGACTAAAGTTGAGTATCTCAAACACACTGAATCCAAGAATTTTGCGATTGTTGATGCGGCGATGAATGACCTTATGCGGCCCGCGCTTTACGATGCTTATCATGAAATTGCGGCAGTAAAACCGAATGTGGAGGATGCACAAACCTACGAAGTAGTCGGGCCGGTATGTGAAAGCGGGGATTTCCTGGGCCATGATCGTAAACTCTCACTTCAGCAAGGCGATTTACTGGCAATCATGTCGGCTGGCGCTTACGGCATGAGCATGAGTTCAAACTACAACACACGTCCCCGCGCCGCCGAGGTGATGGTGGATGGCGAAAAGTGCCATCTAATAAGGCAGCGTGAGGTGATTAGGCAGCTATTTGC
>DATBQC010000979.1:0-11133 GCA_036561065.1 Methylobacter sp.
CGGCAGAATTTTTTGCGTCTAATGTTACGTGCCATAATAATTCTCGTAAATTCAAGTGTTGAAAGTTTTATTCAGAAGCGAGTGCGTCAGCATCAAAGTCTTCGTCAAGATCATCTAAATCAATTTCTTCTTCGGCTTCTGCCACAGCCGCTCTGGCTGCCGCATCTTTAGCTCTTGATTCAGCCGCTTTATTTTCTTCGGCAGTTGATGTGGCGATGATAGATGCTTCGGTAATAGCCGATTTTTGCAGTAAAGTCATACTACGCAAAATGGCATCATTAAAGCGGAAGCCGCTTTCTAATTCTTCCAAAATAGCTTGATCGCACTCGACATTCATCAGCACGTAATGCGCTTTATGAATTTTTTTGATTGGATACGCCAGGTGTCTACGACCCCAGTCTTCCAAACGATGGATTTTACCGGATGCAGTTTCGATGGTTGATTTATAACGCTCAATCATCGCTGGAACCTGAGAACTCTGGTCAGGATGGACTAAAAAGACAATTTCATAATGTCGCATGATTTTTCCTTTCGGTTAAGCCTCCCACCTCTGTCTTAATAAAGATGGTAAAGCAAGGAGGAGCGGACAGCCCCTAAGAACCGCGCATTATAAATGTTTTTTTAGCCTTTGAAAAGCACAGCATGCGGAAACAGCGCTTATCACCGACTCTCCCTCTAGAGAATTCTGAATAAAACAACCTAAAAACTTAACGCTATGCATATAAACTCAACAGGCCCTTGCTGACCACAGCCCGTCCGCTTTCGATTTCTTGTTCCACATCATCAACTCCATCGATGACAGCGCCCGTCGCGCCTTGTTGTCCACGACTATCGGCTGTTTGCGCAAAGCTTTGCGATTGCGAACGCCCCTGATCTGAAGCGGTGCCTTGGGAAACACTCACCTCCGCCAGATTGAGCTGCTGCGCCCCCATCATTTCCCGTAACTTGGGAATGGAGGATTCGAGAGCTTCTCTTGTAGCCGCATGCTGTGCCGTAAATACAACACTTGCCTGATCATCAGCCACATTAACACGAACCGATATGGGACCAAGATGCTCTGGATTCAGCCTGATTTCTGCCGAGGGTATTGCCTTGCTGCTCATCCACACAATCCGCTCACCCAGATCCTTGTTCCATTCCAGATGCGATAGCGGCTTCGTTATTGCCGGGATATCCACCTTGTTTTCAACAATCGGTCTATTAAGCGCAGTTACGTCAGATCCAACCCGAGACAAAGGTTTTTCACCTTCTAAACTTAAGACCTGTTGCTCCACCCGTCCAGTCTTTTCTGTTTGCCCTGCATTCTCAAAATATTTCAAATTAAAGTCCTGCTTCTCTTGAACCGGCTGACGGAAAACCGCTTCACTTTGCAACACATTATCAGGAACTTTCACAGCTTGATTCGATTTAGCATCCCCAGTCGATGGCTTTATAAAAGACAACAGCCCATCCTCTTTAGCTGCATCTGTAGGCACAGGCGCCGCTTTTCCTTGCTCAACCGGCATTATCGCAGGAAGGATTACAGCTGCGACCAACGCTTCAGCACTCCGAGTGTCATCAACCCCCGTTATTTGAGCTTCATCTTCAACTTTCTTCTTATCAGACTTATCATTTGACTGCGCCCTACTCATTTGAGTCGCGGCATCCATAACAACAGCACCTTTTATGCTTTGCACAACATCAACAACCACAGCAGTCGTGTTTTGCTCAACAGAAACAACCGGCGCAGATGAATCCTTCATATTTTGCTGAGCAGGAACAGCCATTGCAACCACGTCTTTCATGTTTTGAGCAGCCGTTGCAACCATGCCCTTCATGTTTTGAGCAGCCTCTGCCGCCTGTTCTCCAGGCGTAGTGCCGGTAATATATTTTAGTGTGTCAGTTACCGCGGCCAAAGCAGCCTCGTGACTAACATCGTCTTTTGTTTTGTACGACAACGGCAAATCATTGCCTAATGAAGCGGCAAAATCTTGCGTACCAGCCGACCCTACAGGCAAACCGACAGCACCTTGAGAACCATTGGCACTTTGCAAACCCACAATATCTGGCGTCTGTAACGGCAACGAATCCCCAGTTTGTATATTGCTCAACAACCCAATCTGTGTGACTAATGCCCCGGAGAAGCCTTCGGAAACGACACCGGCACCGGCCAACACCGGCGCCGACGCATTTTCAACCGTACCAACGCTTGGCGCCAAAGATGATAAATTTGCACTTTCAATATTCATAATCAATTCTCCAGAGATTCTAAGATTAATTAAGCATTTCCCATGCCATTCGAGTTATTTCGACCGATCCTGGATGCTCGCTCGTCCTGCTCCAGCTGTTCTCGTTTAGCCTCCTGCTTCATTTCTACCAACAAAGCCGAATCGCAAACTTTCTGCAGACTTTGGGTTTTATGATGCAGCTCTTCCCAGATTTTTCTTTTGGCCATTAATTCAGCTTCAATTGATCCCAACACTTGCTCCTGTCCAATTATTGCCTTATCAAGCTTATCGATAAACGATCTAAACTCAAGAAGCTGGGCGACATTGACACCCTTAATGCCTAACTGGTCGAATCTATCTTGATATTCCTTCCGATAATTTCTTAATCCTTCCACTTGAGCTTGCATGGACAGGAGTTTTCTCTGAACCGTGCCCAGCACTTCCAAAGCGTTTTTTTCCTGTGTGGCCTTAATGTCCACAATCGTTTTAATGCGTTGCGATTTTTTCACTTATGTCCTTCATTCCAAGCTGACTTGAACCTCAAGTCGCCGCCCTGTTCATGCCTAGTAACAATGCCAGCTCTTGCAAACTCTGATTGATATCGACCGACTCATCCATGCTTTGTTGCAAAAACTCCAAAATCGCCGGATTTTTCTCAATAGCCTTGTCGATTCGAGGATCCGATCCCGGCTGATAGGCGCCGACGCTGATTAAATCGCGGTTTTGCTGATAAAGTGAATACAGCCGCCTTAATT
Organism: Methylobacter sp.; assembly: GCA_036561065.1. GTDB lineage: Bacteria > Pseudomonadota > Gammaproteobacteria > Methylococcales > Methylomonadaceae > Methylobacter_A. The sequence continues at coordinate 2,963 of DATBQC010000979.1, forward strand.
CCCGCGCCAGTTGCAAATGATTGACATCAATAATATCCGGCATAACCCGGCTGATTGAGCCCTCTATATCGATGGCGGGGAAATGCCCTGAGTCAGCCAAACTTCTGGACAAGATGATGTGTCCGTCAAGCACCCCCCGGGCCGCATCGGCAATAGGATCATTGGTATCGTCACCCTCAGCCAGTACTGTATAGAATGCGGTTATAGAGCCTCCGCCATGATCGGCATTACCGGCACGCTCTACCAAATGCGGCAATTTGGCAAAAACCGAAGGCGGGTAGCCCTTGGTAGCCGGCGGTTCGTCGATAGCCAGCGCAATTTCACGATGCGCTTGGGCAAATCGGGTTAATGAGTCCATCAGCAACAGCACATCAAGCCCCTGATCGCGAAAATATTCGGCAATGCTGGTTGACAATAACGCCGCATGAACTCGCATCAACGGCGGACAATCCGCAGGCGAAACCACCACCACCGCACGCTTAAGCCCTTCTTCGCCCAAGGTCTTCAGCACGAATTCATTAACTTCTCGTCCCCGCTCGCCAATCAGGCCAACCACAACAATATCAGCCTTGGTAAATTTGGTCATCATGCCCAGCAGTACACTTTTACCCACACCGGTGCCGGCAAACAAGCCCATACGCTGTCCGCGACCAACACTGAGTATCGAATTTATTGCTCTAACTCCAACGTCGAGCGGCTCACGTATCGGCCGTCTTGACAACGGATTGATCGGTACGCCATTAAGCGAAACCAGCGCATCGGTTTTAAGCGGGCCTTTGCCATCAATCGCATTTCCTGCGCCATCCAACACTCGTCCCAGCAAACCAAAACCAACTCTCGCCTGACTATTCTTACCCATCGGGATAACTCGACAATCCGGCTCAAGCCCATGAACTTCCGCAGTCGGCATCAAAAAAATCCGCGTACCGGCAAAACCCACGACTTCCGCTTCAATCATTCTGCCACTTTTAGTCTCTACTCGACAGCGGGAACCAATAGCCGCCCGACAACCCACTGCTTCCAGTGTCAGCCCCACCATACGGGAAAGCCTACCCTCGACAACAAGCTCGGGGACTTCAACCAATCTTTCAGAATAGGGTTTTAATTTAGACAACCAAATCTGTGACCGATTTGCATCCGGAATCACTAGCTTTTATCCTCGGCAACTGCTCCCATGCCGTCGCTCTCCCTATCGCCACCCAATACGGTTGCGATCACAGCAGCCAAGCGATGCTCAAGAGTCGCGTCAACATGCGAAATCTCGGTGTCGACTTCGCAACCGCCATGGGTAATCAATGGATCCTCAACTATGCTCCAGCTTGTGGACATTTCATCCAGAGCTAATGCAGAACGAACCAACTCGGCATCTTCAGGATGTAATTTCAGACTAATTTTTTGTGACGCTAACGGCAAGACATTGATTGCTTCTCGAACAACAGCAACGATTTGCCCCGGATCCAACTTGATTTCGCGGCGGATTATTTGCGTTGCAATACCGATAACCAGCTTGACCAGCTCTTTTTCCACTTCTTCATCGAGACGGTTAAACGGCTGGCTTAAAGCCTCCAAAAGACTGACCATTGTTGCGGCCTGGCTTTGTAGCAAGTGCGCATTATCCTCGTAGCCTTTTTTTGAACCCTCATCCAAACCTTGCTGAAAACCTTGTTGAAACCCTTGCGTTTCACCTTGCGCAAATGCTTCGTCATAGGCCTGCTTTTGCATGGCTTCAATTTCGTCAACCGTCAAAATCGGCGTCGGCTCTTCCTCAAGTTCAACCGTCTCAGATTCTCTAGCAGCCTCAACTCCGGAAACATCCGGCATACTCCATAATCTTAACGATTCCAGCTCGGCGGCTGTGAACCTGGGCGTCTTAGATGAGTTCATCACCACCAACTCCCATTTGTATCTCGCCTGCATCGGCTAATTTCTTGGCAATCGCCAATATGTCTTTTTGCGCCAATTCCACTTCGCTTAACTTAGCGGGTGGCGAAGCCTCCAGATCATCACGCAGCATTTCTGCAGCCCGCTTGGACATATTGCTGAATATTTTTTCCTTAAGCTCACTACCTACACCACGCAACGCCAGCAGCAACTGGCCGGTTGAAACTTCACGCAGCAAGGTTTGCATGCCTCTTTCATCAATCGAAGTAAGGTCTTCAAAGGTGAACATCTTCTCCTGAATTTCCTGAGCCAATTCAGATCTGTGTTCGGCAATACCCGACATAACCAAGTCGGCAGCGCCGCCATCCAGGAAGTTCAAAATATTAGCCACCGCATCGACGCCGCCGATATTGGTCGATTTAACATTGTCAGAGCCGGTTAATTGTTTTTCCATGATTTGATCCAGTTCTCGCAGAGCGGATGGCTGTATGCCTTTCATGGTTGCAATTCTCATCATCAAATCGGAACGCATATTTTCGGGCAAGAACATCATCACATCGGCCGCCTGCTCACTATCCATCAAAGACATAATCGTCGCGACAATCTGAGGATGCTCCAAGCGGATCATGTCCGCAATCGACCGGGTATCCATCCATTTCAGCTGCTCAATACCCTTGGTATTACCGCCCTGTAAAATACGATCAAGGATACTGTTTGCTTTATCTGCACCCAAAGCGCTAATTAACACAGTGCGGATATACTCATCGGTATCCATACCCAGAGCCGTCTGATTTTTTACCGCGACAATAAATTCCTCAACCACTTCATCCATCATCTCTATGGAAATTTCGCCCACGCTTGCCATGGTAATGCCTAAAGTCTGCACTTCCCTGGGAGACATGTGTTTTAGAACTAGCGCCGCCCTATCCATACCCAGCGCCAACAACAATACAGCGGCACGATCAACTTGGGTTAACTCTTTTGATACTGCCTGCTTAGCCATCTTTTTTAATCCATGATTTAATAACTTGCGCTACTACTTTGGAGTCGTCATCAACCAACCTTTTTACATACTCCAGACGATGCTCATAACTTTGCGGCGTATCCAAAAGCAACAGATCCTGCATCTCGGGAGGCATCGTAAGATTTAGCGTTCCTCCTTGACCGGCAATAGAGCTGCCGGCTGGAACAGCAACAGGCATTCCCGCCTCATTATATTGAACAGTCCCCCCGATAGTGGCCGCCTTTGCTTGCGCCTCAGCCAAAGCCAAGGCTTTTTTCTCTTCCATGTCTCGCCCGACAAGGCTGCGCATAGTGGGTCGCAACACCCCAAAAAGCAGAAACAATACGGCCAACACGGCGGCAACTTGCTTCATGAGATCGAGAAACCAGCCTTGCTCCCAAACAGGTATGGCTGGCAATGCCTCGACAAGATCATCTATCTTGAAAGTCACATTGGTAACCGTAACCTGATCGCCCCGACTACTATCAAAACCGACCGCCTGTTTGACCAGATCGCTAAAACGATTAATATCTTCCTGAGAGAAAGCCTGCGCAGCCATTTTTCCATCGCCCTGGACGACATGCCGATCATCAACAACCACGGCCACGGACAAGCGGCGCAATGCTCCTGTAGCCAACCGGGTATGAGTAATGGTTTTGTCCAGCTCATAATTCCGGGTTGCATTTTTTGATGCCGAACCGGGCGAGGCCGCCGGACTTGTTGTCGGCGTACCCGGCGCTGTTGCTGTTGTTGCTGTTGAAGGCGGTTTTGTTTCCGGAGCGGTGCCCGCAGGTGTAGGTTGATTTGACAACGCGCCAGGTACGCCTTGCGTAGCAGACAACGAACTTTGCTCTTCCGATGTTTGTTCGCTTCTTAATGCCGGTAAATCCGGATTGAACATCTCCTGGGTTCTGTCAGTCTCGGTAAAATCCACATCCGCTGAAATTTGTACGCGCATTCCGTCTCCGCCCACTAATGGCGACAAAATATTTTGAATTCGCCCCATTAGATGCTCTTCAATATTTTTCTTATACTCGAATTGCTTGGAAGTTAAATTGCCCGCTGCTGATGAGTCGTTGCTGTTTAACAACTGACCTTTTTGATCGACGACTGTCACTTGTTCAGCGTCCAGTTGCGGTACGCTGGATGCAACTAAATGAATAATTGATTCGACTTGGCCTTTATCCAGTGACCTGCCTTGATATAAATTAACGATGACTGAAGCGCTGGGCTTTTTACGCTCCCGCACAAATACAGATTGAACCGGGAGGGCCAACAATACCCGGGCCGTTTTTACATTCTGGATGGACATGATAGTACGAGCAATCTCGCCTTCCAAAGCTCGCTGGAAGCGTACCGTTTCGACACTTTTGCTAGCGCCGAAGCCCTGGTCTTTGTCCAGCAACTCGTATCCCATGCTGTTGCTTTTGGGCAAGCCCTGAGCCGCTAATTTGAGCTTGATTGCGCTCACATCAACCATTGGCACCATAATCGCCCCGGAACCGCTTTCAACTTTATACTTAATATTCTCCTTATTGAGAATTTCAAGGATTTCAGCCACATCGCTTTCACCGATTTCGGAATACAAACGCCCGTAAGAGGGTTCCTGCGACCATAAAACGATGGCAACGCCAATAGCGACACTCAGCGCCAAACCTAGCATCAGCCCAAGCTGGCGCGCTATGGTTAGTCCGGCCAGACCTTTAATGGCAGGATGCGCATCTACCTTGGCCGCAAAAATATGAGAGGCCTCACCCTCTAGATGCCCCTTACCCACGGGATCATGCTGATGATTTGCCTCTATTAAATTATTACCGCTCTGTTCGCTCATTTTTAGTTACAGTTTGCCTTATCTACATTGGCATATTCATGACATCTTTATAGGCTTCAACTAATTTATTTCTGACCTGCAACATTGCCTGAAATGAAACGCTCGCTTTCTGCGAAGCCACCATAACCTCTGCCAAACTGACATTGGTATCGCCTGACTCAAAAGCCTCCGTCATTTTTCCGGCAGTTTGCTGGGTCTCGTTAACAGTGCCAATGGTCTGCTTTAGCATTGCCGCAAAATCGGCACCGCCGCTGCCAGCCTCTTGAACCTTACCGCCGCCGGCCTCAAGTGACATTGCCCGCATTTGAGCCAAAACTTGATTTACATTCATCTCACTCATGGGGTTTTCCTCTTACATATTTATATAGTACAGAGTCTAAAGCATTTTTAATGCCACATGTTAACATGAAATAATCACACCTGAATCTTTCATCCTCGCCATCTTATAGCGAAGTGTTCTGGGACTAATGCCCAGCTTTTCAGCCGTTATCTTGCGACTGCCATTTTCCATCTGCAAGGTTTGCAAAATAATACTTTCTTCGGCAGAGCGAACCCCCTCGCCCAAACCGCATATCTCCAGCCTTTCGTCTTTGACATCAACCGGAATCGCTTCATGCATCACCTCGTCAGAAGGGCTTATCGACATCATCGAACCCGCGTCCTCAAACACCAAATCATCAACCGTAATCTTATCGCCAGTGCGTAAAATGAGAGCCCTCTGCACCACATTATCCAGTTCCCTGACGTTACCGGGCCAACTGTAAGCCAACATTTTTTCAACCGCCTGATGGTCAAATTCAGGCAGTTTTTTGCCTTCTTGGCTATGGCGCTGCATCAATTCCTGTGCCAGCGGCAAAATATCGCCCGCTCTGTTGCGTAACGGCGGAATACTGATAGGAAACACGCTGAGTCGATAATACAAATCCTCACGAAACAGCCCCTGCTCGGTCTGTTCTTTTAACTTCTGATTGGTGGCCGCCAAAATTCTGACATTGAGCTTGATTTTTTTATGGCTGCCCAGACGCTCAACTTCCTTTTCCTGCAATACCCGCAATAATTTTGCCTGCAAGCCTAAATCCATTTCGGCAATTTCGTCCAACAACAAGGTGCCTCCCTGCGCTTGTTCAAATTTTCCCGGCATGGACTGAACGGCTCCGGTATATGCGCCTTTTTCGTAACCGAACAACATCGCTTCCAGCATGTTTTCAGGAATAGCTGCGCAATTCACCGCGACAAAAGGGCCTTGGTAATGCGTTGAGTTCTGATGAATATACTGAGCAATAACCTCTTTACCGGTTCCGCTTTCGCCCTGCAACAATACGGTAACGTCGGTTTTAGCGACTTTTGCCGTCAGGGCATAAAGTTTTTTCATGCTTTCATCTTGTATGACGCGCTGATTGTCTTCTGCATTGGCCGCCTCAGGATTGGCTACCACGTAATCGGCCACCTTGTTGACCAACGCCTCCGCATCAAACGGCTTGATAAGATAATCGGATGCGCCTGCCTGCATGGCCTCGACTGCCTTAGGGATGGTTCCGAAAGCCGTCATCAGCAGTACCGGTGTTTTGGAATATTTATGCTGCATATTTTTCAGCAATTGAAAGCCATCCATAACCGGCATCTGAACGTCGCTAACGACCAGTTTAAACTGGCCGTGCTCCAGCTTGATTAATGCTTCAGTACCGTTGCGGGCGGAAACCACCCTATAACCGCTTATCTCCAGAGTGTCACAAAGCGCTTCGCATAATGACAGATCATCCTCAACTACCAACACATCATACTGTTTCATGGCTCTGCTCCTTCTGAGTGTAGCTTTGGTGATGATTTTTACCGGACAAATCTGTCTGGAACAGATTTGCATTTACCCGAAGGGCATCAGGCAGGGCAGCCTTATGTGAAAAACCGCCAGGTAACAAACTAAATGCCTGATTGATACACGGTAGGACTATTGAAAAAACAGTGCCTAGTCCCGACCCCGACTCAACATGGACATGGCCGCCATGAGCCTTCACTACACTGTCAACGACCGCCAAACCCAAACCGGTTCCTTGCGGTTTGGTGGTGAAAAACGGTTCAAAAATCCGCTGCCGTAGTTCTTGGTCAATGCCGGGACCGTCATCCTTGATAACAATCCGCAACTTAAAGCCGTCAAGCTGAACCACAGAAATCCGGATGCATCCAACCTGCCCTACCGCATCAACAGCATTATTCAATAAATTAAGCAGCGCACCGCGCAAGGCATTTTCATTGCCCAGCATGACATCATCTTGCACTTCATTAATGATCTGCAAATCAATCCCGCCGCTGCCGGTATATTCTTTTACTGCTTCCCTGAGATGATTTAATAATTCGGCCAATGAAAAAGTTTCCATCGCCATACGTCCGTCTTTGGCAAAAATCAACATATCGTTAACTTGCCGTTCCAAATATTGCAGACGTTCAAGAATTTTTTGCGAAAATCGCTGCCGCTTTTCATTATCGAGTACAGGGCTGCTCATTTGCGAGGCATAGAGTATTGCCGTCGCCAGAGGCGTTCTGACCTGATGCGCCATACTCGCTACCATTTCTCCCATAGCCGATAACTGTTTTTGCTGATTGAGCATATCCTGCAAGCTGCGCATTTCACTGACATCCGACAGCAAAATAATTTGTCCTGAATCGCTAGGGTCGTTGCAGGCAACATCGCGACTGACGGTCATATTTACCCGCTTGCCATTGCGCAATTGACGCTCATGCGGGTTGCCGGCAACGGGAATCAGGCTGCGAACGACAATGTCCAACCAATCCATACCGATCAGCGGTTCGCCTAAAAAATCTGTCGCTACCGCATTGCAATCCAAAACCTTGCCGTCCACATCCAACACAATGACGCCGGCGGGAAGTGCTGCCAATATTTTTTCCAAGCGGCTGGCGAGCTTTTCTTTTTCCTCAAGAGTCTTAAGTCGCTCACTATGAGCAAAGGCAAGCTCGCCGTGCAGTTTAGCAACCTGCTCCTCCAATCCTTGGTAGGAAACAGATAAATTCTGGGATAGCTCATTAAAAATACGGAACGCATCGGTGAGCTGCTCGGTTTTGTGCTTTTTCTGAATGTTATGAGTATTCATGTCTGATCGCCCTGGTTTTCTAAAACTTAAACTTATTTGATAAATACAAACAAGCAAAAATCAGACCACATATCAATCCATTTAGTTTCAATAACTTAAAAAGCGATGCCAAAAAATTGACTTCCTACTCTTAGCGCTGCAAATCATATTTGCGCAGTTTTTCAACCAAGGTCGTGCGCCGCATATTCAATCGCTTAGCGGCATGAGCCACCACCCCACTACACTCGTTTAAGGCTTGACGGATCAAATCCACCTCTAACACATTCAAATATTCCTTCAAATCTATGCCTTGCGTCGGCAATTGGGCTAAAGCGCCGGACGCCCCATCAAAACTGCCGATAACTTCAATTTG
>DATBQC010000980.1:0-2582 GCA_036561065.1 Methylobacter sp.
CATCAAAACCAACAGCAGCTACAGCAACAAAGTTTGGCGCAACTGATAACAGGGGCGACAATTACCCAGCAATCATCCAGTAAAGACAAGGTCAACTTGTTTCGCGACCTATTCAAAGGACGCGAGGATCTTTATCCAAAACGCTTTGTAAGCAGCAAAACCGGGAAATCAGGGTATTCACCGGTTTGTGCGAATGAGTGGAAGCCTACTGTTTGCGAAAAACCTCGCATCAAATGTGGCGACTGTCAGTACCGGTCATTTCTACCCGTAAGCGATCAAGTGATTAACAACCATTTGGCGGGTAATGACAACACGCGTAAGCAACTGGCTGATTTCGTCGTCGGCGTTTACCCTTTGATGGCGGATGAACGCTGCTGGTTTCTGGCTGTCGATTTTGACAAAGCATCTTGGCAACTGGATGTCAGTGCGTTTGTCTCTGCCTGTAAAGACAATGCTATTCCGTATAGCATTGAAATATCACGGTCTGGCAAGGGGGCGCATGTCTGGATATTTTTTAGCAGCCCAGTTTTTGCGATAGAAGCCAGGAAGTTAGGTTCCTACCTGTTAACTCAAGCCATGGATAAACACCCAGAGCTAGGTTTTGAATCTTATGATCGGCTATTTCCTAACCAGGACACTTTGCCGAAAGGTGGTTTTGGTAATCTGATTGCCTTACCACTGCAAAAAAAGCCCCGTGAACTTGGTAACAGTGTATTTGTAGATGACAACTTTGTTGCCTATTCCGATCAATGGGCTTATCTATCGACCATTAAGCGGGTAGCACCCGTAGAGTTAAACCAGTTAATTGAGAAGGCTGAACAACAAAATCGTATTTTAGGAGTGAAATTACCTATCAATGAAGAAGGGGGTGAACCCTGGAAAATAGCGCCTTCACGCAAAATCAAAGAAATCAGTATCAATGAACCTCTACCTAAGTCTGTGACCATTGTTCTGGGTAATCAGCTTTTCATCGATAACCGATATTTACCAACAGCACTGCAAAGCAGGATTATTCGCCTTGCTGCATTTCAGAATCCGGAGTTTTATAAAAACCAAGCTATGCGATTGTCGACTTTTGGCAAACCCAGGATCATTTCTTGTGCCGAGTATTATTCTCAACATATTGCGTTGCCGAGAGGGTGTCTGGATGACTTGATCAATTTTTTGGTTGAGCTAAAAATCAAACCTGTGATTCAGGATGAACGGTTTTCAGGTGAAAACATTCCAGACTTGCAGTTCCTGGGGCGGTTGACCGATGAACAAACCCAGGCAGCAAATAAACTCCTCGAACACGATATGGGCACGCTCTCTGCGACAACAGCTTTTGGAAAAACAGTGGTTGCGCTCCATATTCTGGCAAATCGCCAAGTCAATACATTGATTATTGTCCATCGCCGTCAGCTTTTAGATCAATGGTTGGAACGTATTGAGCTGTTTTTAAATGTGAGCAAAAAACAGGTCGGCAAAATCGGTGGTGGTAAAAATAAACTGACAGGTATTATCGATGTCGCCATTATGCAAAGCTTAACTAAAAATCAAACGGTTGACGATGTGGTGGCTAATTATGGTCAAATCATTTTTGATGAATGCCATCATTTATCCGCAGTCAGCTTTGAATCCGTTGCTAAAGCGTGTAAAGCAAAATATGTATTGGGCTTATCCGCAACCCTGACGCGAAAAGATGGCCACCATCCGATTGTGTTTATGCAGTGTGGTCCCGTTCGACATCAGGTCAGTGCCAAACAACAGGCTTTAGTAAGACCTTTTGGCCATTATGTAACACAAAGGCAAACGGCGTTCATAATGCATGAAAACACTAACACCGATAATCAATCGTCGATTCATGAGATTTATCAAGCACTGGTTGTTGATGAACAGCGCAATCAGTTTATTCTCGAAGACATAAAGCAAGCCTTGACTGAAGGACGATCACCGATTGTGTTAACCGAAAGGAGAGAGCATGTGTTGCTATTGGCCGAGCAGATCAGCGCATTTGCAAAAAATGTTTTCGTTATGCAAGGTGGTATGGGTGTCCGGCAACGCAAGCAATTGCAAGACGGCCTACAAAGTATTCCCGACGATGAAGAACGGATTATTATTGCTACAGGACGCTATTTGGGCGAAGGTTTTGACGATGCCAGACTGGACACGCTATTTCTGGTTATGCCGATTTCTTGGAAAGGTACCTTGGCCCAATATGTTGGTCGTTTGCACCGATTTCATCATGCAAAAACCGAAGTCAGGATTTACGATTATGTTGATAGCAACGTGCCGATGCTAGGCAAGATGAGCGAAAAACGAAAAACCGGATATAAGAGCTTAGGATACACGATGATCAATTCACAATTATGAGCTGATCATGTTTCTACTCTATCCGATAAAATCTTGGGAAGTAAGCTTAAAAAGCAAACTACCTATTTATTGCTTGGTGGCAACTACAGTATGAATCCGGCTGCCAGAAAAACTCATCTTCATTGAGTTTTGAAACAATTATGCTTATAGTGTGCCCATACAATCTTCCTATGAGGAAAGACTATGAAAACAGTGAATGTGAGCGGTTTAAAGAATAATCCCAGCGAAGC
>DATBQC010000981.1:0-5278 GCA_036561065.1 Methylobacter sp.
GATTGAGGCTTGTATTTTATTCGACATGACCCCAGATCAGATCCAAGTGGTCATTCATCCGCAAAGCGTTATCCATTCAATGGTGGATTATGTGGATGGAACAGTGTTGGCGCAAATGGGTAATCCCGACATGCGCATACCGATTGCCTATTCAATGGCCTGGCCGGAGCGGTTTGATTCGGGCGTTGAACCACTGAATATTTTTGATGTCGGGCGTATGGATTTCCAGGAGCCAAGCCTGGAGCGTTTTCCCTGTTTGCGTTTAGCCTATGAGGCTATTGCTGCAGGCGGCACCATGCCGACTATTTTAAATGCGGCTAATGAAATAGCAGTCGAGGCTTTTTTAAATGAGCAGGTTCGCTTTACCGATATTCCGCTTATTATCGAGCGTTGTATGAAAAAATTTGAGGCGAAAACTGCCGATACGCTGGAAATTGTTTTAGATGCGGATCAACAGGCCAGACGGGTTTCCACACAAATTATTGGAGAACTTACTAATTGATGGATTTGCTGCATACGCTATTTTATTTCATAGTTGCGATAAGCGTTCTGGTTTCAATTCATGAATTCGGACACTTTTGGGTCGCGCGCAAAGCCGGGGTAAAAGTACTCCGGTTTTCCCTCGGTTTTGGCAAAGTTTTATGGGCGTATCAAAGAAATCCTGATGCGACAGAGTACGTAATATCCGCAATTCCGCTGGGCGGCTATGTCAAAATGGTCGATGAGCGGGAAGGCGAAGTCAATGAAGCGGATTTGCCGTACGCCTTTAACCGCCAATCAGTATTAGCCAGAACGGCAATAGTTGCAGCAGGCCCCGTTTTTAATCTGATACTGGCCGTTGCGTTGTTTTGGTGCGTGCTGGTGATCGGAGAGACCGGCATAAAGCCGATACTCGGTGCGGTGGAGCAGGGCACGTTGGCCGCCGCCGCAGGCTTTGTCGAAGGCGATCAGATTGTCTCGGTTAATGACAAGGCAACGCCAACCTGGACTGAGGCGATGGCCGTCTTAGTCTCCTCTGCGCTGGATGGTGAACAGAGCATCAAGGTTACTGTAAAGAGTTTTGATGACTTGCAAGCTGTCAGGACGCTAAAGCTTACCGATAAAGATACCGAAAATCCTGATGTATTGTATCAGCACTTAGGATTTAAACCCTGGTCGCCAAAATTGCAGCCCGTCATAGGGAACGTGCTTCCCGATAGCGCCGCACTTGCGGCCGGTTTAAAACAAGGCGACTTGCTTGTCAGCGCTGATGACACTGCCATCGAAGATTGGATGCAATGGGTAGCCATTGTAAAAAGTCACCCCGATGTCCCAATCAAACTGGTAATTGAGCGTGATGGTGCGCGATTGCCCGCAACCATTACCCCGAAAAGCGTGAAAATCGGCGACCAGACTGAGGGCAAGGTCGGCGCATCGGTTTACATACCCGAAGAATTAATTAAGTCGGTGAGTGTTGAATATTCGTTGTCACCCTTGGACGCGATACCGGCCGCACTGGAAACAACCTATTATTATTCCGTTACCAGCTTAAAAATGATGGGCAAGATGCTAATCGGCAAAGCTTCCGTGGATAACCTAAGCGGCCCCATCAGCATTGCCCAGTATGCAGGACAGTCCGCTACTATGGGCTTAGTGCCCTTTTTGAAATACATGGCCTTGGTCAGCGTCAGTTTAGGCGTATTAAACTTATTGCCAATACCTGTGCTGGATGGCGGTCATTTAATGTTTTTTGCGATAGAAGCCATTAAAGGCAGCCCTGTTTCGGACAGGGTTCAGATTTTCTTTCAACAAATCGGCATTACACTGCTTGTCTCATTGATGGCGTTGGCTATGTTTTTGGATGTTGATCGCTTGTTTTAAAAAGACGTAGGGGCAGTCCCTTGTGGTTGCCCTTTATCCGAATGACTTAAATTAGGGCAACCACAAGGGATTGCCCCTACTAACTAGGAATAGTATGAAAAAAATTATTACGATTGTTGCGTTATCATTATTCGGTCTGACTTTATCCGTAGCTCATGCAGATGAAAATGCGATCAGGGAAGCATTGGCTAAATCCATGCCATCGGCTAAAGTGGGTTCGGTTAAGTCCTCAGAAATCAGCGGTGTTTTTGAAGTTACCATCGGCGGCAATATCGTTTATGTATCCGGCGATGGAAAATATCTGATTCAGGGGCACTTGGTCGATATAGCTGCGCGTACGGATTTGACCGAAGAGAAATTAAGCGGCACTCGCAAACAGGCGCTCGACAACCTCGGCGTGGATAAAATGATCGTGTTCGCGCCCAAAGATAGCAAATATACAGTCAGCATTTTTACCGATATAGACTGCGGATATTGCCGTAAATTGCATTCGGAACTCGACCAATACATGGCGCAAGGTATCACTATCCGGTATTTGTTTTTCCCCAGAGCCGGTAAAGGTTCCGATTCATACCAAAAAGCCATATCAGTCTGGTGTGCCGATGACCGCAAAGCAGCCTTAACTGCAGCCAAAAAAGGCGAGACACCTCCCGCTAAAACCTGCGCTAACCCGATTGATGAGCACATGCAATTGGCGGAAGAATTTGAAGTGAAAGGAACGCCGATGATGGTAACCGAAAAGGGTAATATTTTCCCCGGTTACCTGCCTGCAAAACAGCTGGCTGAAGCGCTGGCGGACGAAAAAGGTAAGAAATAATCTGATTGTTTACAGGGCTGCTTGTCGCCCCAATGATCCAATGCATCTAAGTAGGGCGTGCCGTGCGCGCCTTTTTGTGTTCAATTATAGTGTTCACACATCAAAATCCGGTTTTTAAATCTCCTCCCCCTAACCCTCTCGGCAACCGCTCCTGAGTTACTTTACCTCCTGCATCCATGCAGTCGTCCAGTAGGAGAGGGAACGATGGTGCCGGATTTGATTGCGGCACCCGTTAAACCATCCCCTTAAGCCGATAAAGCAACTCCAAAGCCTGCCTCGGGCTAAGCTCATCCGGGTTCATGTCTTCCAGCAAACCAACCGCCGGATGACATTCTTTCGATGAAAACAAATCCAGCTGATTAACCCCTGTTTCTGCCTGCTGTTCAATATAGGCATGGTCTTCCAGGTGCCGCAATTTGGCTTTGGCCTTATCTATCACCGAACGCGGCACACCGGCTAATGAGGCCACCTGCAAGCCGTAACTTTGGCTGGCCGGGCCGTCTTTGACCGCATGTAAGAAAATGATCTTGTCGCCATGCTCCATTGCATCCAAATGCACGTTATGGATGGTTTTTTGTTCGTCGGGCAGCGTGGTCAGCTCAAAATAATGCGTCGCAAACAGCGTAAACGCTTGGGTTTCCTTAGCTAGATGATCGGCGCAGGCCCAGGCCAAAGACAGACCGTCAAAGGTGCTGGTGCCGCGACCGATCTCGTCCATCAAGATCAGGCTTTTCGAGGTCGCGTTATGCAGGATGTTGGCGGTTTCCGACATTTCCACCATAAACGTGGAGCGGCCGCTGGACAGGTCATCAGATGCGCCGATACGGGTGAAAATTTTGTCGATGGGGCCGCAGGTCAAGGTCTTGGCAGGAACATAACAGCCGATATGGGCGATCAACACAATCAACGCGGCTTGGCGCATGTAAGTCGATTTACCGCCCATATTCGGACCGGTGATGACCAGCATCCTGCGCTTGCTGGAAAACGACAAATCATTGGGCACAAACGGAATGTCCGAAACCTGCTCGACGACCAGATGCCGACCGGCTTCAATCGCTATGCCGGGCTTATTGACTAGCGTCGGCTGCGATAAACTCAAGGTCTCTGCGCGTTCGGCAAAGTTGACCAGCACATCCAGCTCGGCCAGCGCGGCGGCGCACTGTTGCAGCGGGATTAACGACGCGCCGATGATGTTCAGCAATTCCTCGTACAAGGCTTTTTCAAAAGACAGCGATTTTTCCTTGGCGCTGAGCACCTTGTCTTCAAACGATTTCAGCTCCTCGGTAATGTAGCGTTCCGCGCCTTTTAAAGTCTGCTTGCGCGTGTAATGCGCGGGGACTTTGTCCGCATGCAGGTTGGAAATCTCGATATAGTAACCATGCACCCGGTTGTAATTGACCTTCAGCGTACTGATGCCGGTCGCCGCCTTTTCCCGGTTCTCCATATCGATCAGGAACTGATCGGCGTTCTGACTTAAGTTGCGCAGCTCGTCCAGTTCAGAGTGATAGCCCGGCGCAATTACGCCGCCGTCGCGGATCAGCACCGGCGGGTTGTCGATGATTGCCGATTGCAACAGTTTTAGCATCTCAGGCTGTTCACCGATCTGCCCGCATAGTTGTTCAAGCTGCGGATTATCGCCGCCGGAAAGTGCATGTTGCAAGGCGGGTAGAACCGCCAGCGTATTGCGCAACACCAGCAAGTCGCGGGGGCGTGCCGATTTTAACGCGATGCGGGAACTGATCCGTTCAATATCGCCAACCTGCCGCAGATGGGTTTGAATATCGCGATACAGCAGCACATTCAACAGGGTGTCGATACAGGCGTAACGGTTGTTCAGAATGTCGTGATCGCGCAGAGGCCGGTTGATCCAGCGCCTCAAACAGCGGCTGCCCATTGCCGTTGCGGTTTTATCCAACACACCGAACAACGTGTATTGCAGTTGCCCGGAAGGGTGAAAATCCAGTTCCAAGTTACGGCGGCTGGACGCATCCAGCAAAATGCTGTCGTCGCTGTTTTCGGTGCGGATGCCCTGAATATGCGGCAGTGCGCTTTGCTGGGTGTCCTTGACATATTGCAGTAAACCGCCCGCAGCGGCAATGGCGGCGGGCATGTTTTCGCAGCCGTAGCCTTTCAAATCAAGCGTGTTGAATTGCTTTAACACCAGTTGCCTGGCGCTTTCCGCTTCAAAATGCCAGGGCGGTCTTCTGCATAAACCGCCGCGCTGTTTTAAGCCGGCAGGTAGCGGCCAGTCTTCGCTAAATAGCAGCTCGGCCGGGTTAAGGCGACCGATCTCGCTTAATAACTGATCGATGGATTCAACCTGTTGTAACACGAAACGTCCGCTGGTTAAATCCAGGCTGGCGATGCCGTGTTGCGAGTTGGGGAACGAGCACACCGCGACCAGCAGATTATCTTTGCGGTCTTCCAGTAAGGCTTCGTCGGTGACGGTGCCGGGGGTCACGATGCGTACAACCTTGCGTTCGACCGGGCCTTTGGACGTTG
This sequence comes from Methylobacter sp., assembly GCA_036561065.1. GTDB lineage: Bacteria > Pseudomonadota > Gammaproteobacteria > Methylococcales > Methylomonadaceae > Methylobacter_A. The sequence continues at coordinate 5,180 of DATBQC010000981.1, forward strand.
CCGGATCGCCGATTTGCTCGCATATTGCAATGGATTCGCCGTGTTTTAACAGCTTGGCAAGATAGCCTTCAGCCGCGTGATAAGGGATGCCTGCCATAG
>DATBQC010000982.1:0-2374 GCA_036561065.1 Methylobacter sp.
GCGCATATGTCAGAACCTCGTTCGGACGTTCAAGGAACGGCCCGCAGAAGATCTCTGGGAACGACTGGCGCCCCCGGTTTGGCATCATCGGAATGTCTGGGGTGGCTTTACTTTCCGGGCCTACTGGCTGAGCGCGCCGGAGGCGGGCAGTGCGCCGCCGCTTTTGGGGGTTACCGTTCACCGGCAAGAGCCGCTGCCGCTGCGGTTTTCACGCCGGATGGACGATCTGCCATTGTCGGCAAGAGAAGGCGAGGCATGCTTGCTCCTCGTGGCGGGACATTCGCGTACTACGATCGCGGAAAAATTGGGTGTTAGCCAGCACACGGCAATTTCGCATTGCCGGAATATCTATGCCAAGCTGGACGTTCGCAATCGGGCCGAGCTCGCCGCCAAAGTCCTTTCCAAGTAGAAAAAATCCATATGCAATGTATCGTCATCGTATTTTCCTACGGCGGTGCTTTTGCGGAATCCGCCTTGCCATGCGCGATGCGGCGGCATCGGAGTTTCCGCGCCTTCTGGAAAGGATTTCGATGGCCTTGAACGCCGCCGTCCAGATGGAGCCGATAAAGCGCACCTAATCGGATAGCGACGTGGACAAGCTCACCTGTGAAGGCGCCGGAACTCGAGCGCGCGCGTATTTCCTTCCCTGCCGCAACGCGGACGCTGCCGGGCGCTGGGCGGGTTAGGACGGAAGGCCCGAGAATGCAAAAATGATCCGAGCCAAAAGAAAGAGAGATGCGAACGCTAGCAAAGCAACAGCTAACGACCGGGCCTGGTCATTGGACCGGCCAGGGAAATTCCGTTTGAAGCTGTCCCAATACCGGCGCCATCTAGACGAATTTGGCGGTGGCTGATGCAGAATTAATGGCGACATGACACGTTCTCCACTCCCTGCCGATCGGCAAAATCAGAATCATGAGCCCCCGCTTGACCCCATGAATCCGGCGGCGGGGGCCGAGCCTCCTCACACTTTGCCGAGCCAGTTCACAACGGTATCTTCGAGCATCTCGAATGTCGTTGCATAGCGCGCGACGAAAATAAAAGCAGCCGCCAACACAAGCCCAACCGCGACCATTGCCCCGCCTATCAACAAAATCCGGTCCATCTTCATTCCTCCTCGTCGTCGTGGTCACTTAACGTACCTTAGCAGGCCCAGCCGCGCAGTAATTTGCACGTCATCGCGGAAGTGCCATCGTAAGCCCATTTCAAATGTTTCGTCCTTCATCTGGGGCGGAGTTCGATAAATCAAAGGATCAGGGCTCGGGTTCTGATCTAGCCGCAAGGAATATTCCAGAAAACGAAGGGCCAAAATTGGATGTTATCGCAGGATTTCGTGCGCTCCAAATCTCCCCGCTGCGCTTCGTTGCCAACGTGCGAAAGCACATCAAGAAATGCAAAGCCCACTGCGGCGGCTCGCGATTCAATCCACCAGCATGGAATCATGCAATGCGATCCGTGAATCGGGGATTGCCGCTATTGATCCCGATTTGACTTCGTCGATGCGGTGTGCTTCGGCGGATCACTTTAAGCGGTAATTATGACCTTGACAAAGTATCTTAAGCTAGGCTTAGTGAAGGTGTTTGACAGATGGCAAACTGGTCTCAGTGCCTGGATCGCCGTCTAAACTGGGCTTCTTTAAATCCAGAGCTTGAATATTTCGATGCGCCGTCAAACTGTGTTTTTGTCGTTGATAGTACCGAGTATATTAGGTAGAAAAATTTTCTACTGTTGACCGGGAGCAATCATGCTTGATCGTATTGTCAGTTACGTGGACCCGATAACAACGGCCATCGTTGTAGGTTTAGTTGTTTATTGGATGTGGCGCCGCTTTAAGGCGTGAGATATATGGTTGGATTGAGCATTGGACCTGAGTTGCCGCCGATCCATTGGATCAAGCGTCATCATTCACACGAACGGTATTGAAAGCGTATGGGCGCTCGTAGGCAGAAAATTCAGCACATATTTGAAGGGTCTCAATAGGTGAGGTGCCTACGTCCGTTGCTCAGCTAGCTATATCAATCATCGTTCTGCCTCAACTTGAGGGTCCTAGCCGCTAAGGCTAGCAGCCCGCTTTCAGGCGGCAATTATCTCCGGTAGTAAAGGCTGATACTGGTTAAGAATGATCTGTCTTTCGAGGGAGTGGACTAGTTTGGTGCTGAAACGAGTCTGTCGGCCGTGACCCATACCCTTGATCAGCTGGAATCTCTGTCGATAATTTAAAAAATGTAACCTGACATGGCCTATCGTCAATTGGCATAAGTTCAATGTGGAGAGGACCGCTATTGCGAATCTCTAAAGTTATTTGCCCATCCCACCCAGGTTGGAGCCATGGTGCGGTTTCATGCATGGATAACCCAACTCGCGCGTAAGTGCT
>DATBQC010000983.1:0-1897 GCA_036561065.1 Methylobacter sp.
ATTCGGTTTAAAAACAATCCCACTCATCATTACTTATGGAATACTCAGCAGTCCCTCACAAGCTGTTCGTCTCTGGCGAATGTGAAGTAATTCAAAAATGGCCAAACGGTTTAAGCTGGATGAAGATTTCAAAAGCATTGCTGTTGTGCGCACTATTCTTGAGCACCACTGCTCAAGCCGAGAACTACCCGGATTTAAACGATGACGACGAGTTTTCGCTGATGGGCGTTTTGTCCGATCATGATTGGCATGACCTGAAAGATGAGCGATGGAATGCCTATTCGCAAGCAACTTATATTTCGACCTTTAAAGATGCGTTCCCTGCGGCTTATACCAATTTAAACGGATCGTCCAACTCATTATCGCCTTTCTCAGAGTATGGATTCACTGCGACATTTACTTCTTATATCGGATTTAAAATGTGGAAAGGCGGAGAGTTTTATGCTGCGCCGGAAATGATTTCCGAGCTGCCGCTCTCCGGATTAAAAGGACTAGGTGGAGGCATTCAAAACTTCGAGCTGCAAAAAAACGGCACGGAACATTCCACTTGGTACCTGTCGAGAGCAATTTATAGGCAAACGGTATCGCTTGGCGGAACAAGCGAAGAAGTTAAATCCGGCCCCATGCAATTAGGCGGAACAGCTGACAGCCGCCGCTTTGTTTTTACCGCAGGTACTTTTAGCATTCTCGATATTTTTGATAGAAACACTTATTCAGCAGACCTCCGCCGTCAATTTACCAATATGGCTTTTTTGACCAATGCCGCCTATGACTTTGCAGCCGATGCACGGGGCTATACCACTGGATTGGCCGGCGAATTTTATTTTGACGATTGGGCATTCCGCTTCGCCCGGATTGGCGGCCCTAAAGAGCCTAATCAGCTGCAACTACAATATGACATACTTAAATATTATGGCGATCAAGTCGAACTCGAACATAAGCATGTCATCAAAGGGCAACCAGGGGCGATAAGGCTTTTAGGCTATAGAAACTACGAAAAATCGGGGAGTTATAGTGATGCGATTGCGGCATTCCAGACCGATCCGAACAAGAATGCGACAACCTGTACGACCTTTAACTATGGCTCTGCTAATGCCTCGGCTCCTGATCTTTGTTGGGCCAGAAAACCGAATATAAAAATGGGTATCGGCATTAACCTGGAGCAGGGTATCACAGAAGATATAGGCGTCTTTTTCCGGGGCATGTATTCAGACGGCAAAACTGAAGTTTATTCTTATACCTCTGCCGATCGATCCATATCTTTCGGCGCAGCCATGAAAGGACTTCGTTGGGGGCGGCGAAAAGATACTTTGGGATTGGGCTATGCGCAGAGCTGGATTTCAAGCCAGCATGCCGCCTATCTGAACATGGGCGGGATTGATGGGTTTATCGGTGACGGCAAGCTCAATTACAAACCCGAGCAGGTAGTCGATATTTACTACCAATGGCATGTCATTAGTTCTACTTGGGTGACTTTTGACTATCAGCATTTAGCTAATCCCGCTTTCAACGCAGATCGCGGCCCTGTAGATTTTTATAATGCCAGGGTACATTTTGAGTTTTAAAGAATGCTTTTAAGATAATTTAAAAAATATCTATTTATAGGGTAGTATTGTTCGTATGTTTACGACACTACGCAAATTTACCGTTATTTTTCTGGCGATACTGCAATTAATTGCACCGTTGGTGCATGCGCATGTCGGGGAAAAGATCGGTTTATTGCCAAACGCCGGTGCGGGAACGCTGCATGTTCCCGGACTTGAAAAGTACAGTGCCGATCATGATGCATCGGTGTTCCAGGCAGAGACTTTGCCCTGTAACGTTTCTACGCATGATTTCAGTTCAGACGGCATGCTCATCGGTATCGATACCGGCATTAAAGACAGACAGTCCGGTG
>DATBQC010000984.1:0-7248 GCA_036561065.1 Methylobacter sp.
CAAACTTGTGTTTTTGTACGTCGGTTACCGGGGTGTCGTGGGAGTGGTCGAATGGGTTATGCACTTCTTGAACGGCTGCGGTCTTTTGTTCGTCATCCGAACAGCCGGCAACTGATAATGCGATAAGCAGGCCGGTCAAGGCGGCAAAAAAGAAGTTTTTGGTAAATGTGCGTGTTTTCATAAATTTAAATCGTAAAAGGTTAAAGTTAAATTGTACGGTTACTCGAACTTTATCATTTTATTAAGACTCGTTCTACTCATCTTCACCATTCGCCGCAAGATGTTTTCAAATAGCGCTATTCGTTGCGCGTCTGTTTTCGTTATCATGATCCTTTTCATTGATGACTTCCTTCCATGTCTTTTATTAAAAATCTCGAACCTGAGTTTGCAGCGTTGCCAAACGAGTTAAGAGCATCGGTAATTTCTTCGCTGACTAAGTTGGATGAACGGCTTGCGGAGCTTACTATCACCCAATCGCCCGAGGTTAGTGCATCAATCGCCAAGGTTTGGTGTTCCAGCCTGTTTATCGCTGAAAGCTGCATACGTAAGCCTGAGTTGCTGGTCGATCTGGTTAACTCCGGCGATTTAACGGTTATTTACAGTGCCAACAGTTATGCCGAAAGATTAGTGCGCAAGCCGGTTGAGACGCAGGCGGAGCTAATGACGAAACTGCGCGATTTTCGGCGCAGGGAGATGATCAGGATAGCCTGGCGGGATTTGGCCGGATGGGCGGAGTTATCCGAAACGCTAACCGATTTATCGCATCTGGCCGATGCCTGCATTCAATACGCGCTGGATTTTCTCTATCAGGAGGCCTGCGGGTTGCGCGGCACGCCGTTATTATCCGACGGCAGCCCGCAGCAGATCGTGGTGCTGGGCATGGGCAAACTGGGCGCGTATGAATTGAATTACTCTTCCGACATCGACCTGATTTTCGCCTACGCCGAAGATGGCGTGCTGCAGGACAGGAAGGAAACCAGCTACGGCGAGTTTTTTACCAAGCTGTGCCGCAATCTGATCAAAGTCCTGGATGAAATCACCGTGGACGGCTTTGTGTTCCGCACTGACATCCGCTTAAGGCCTTACGGGGACAGCGGCCCGATTATCATGACCTTTGACGGAATGGAAAATTATTACCAGACCCAGGCCAGGGAATGGGAGCGTTATGCGATGATCAAAGTGCGTCAGGTCGCGGGCGACTTTAAAGTCGGTGCGCAACTGATGGCGATGTTCCGACCTTTTGTGTATCGGCGCTACCTTGATTACGGCGCGTTTGAGGAATTGCGTTCGCTAAAAGCTCAGATCACCCAAGAACTGCGGCGCAAAGACCGCATGGAAAATATCAAGCTGGGGCCGGGCGGCATCCGCGAAATCGAATTTATCGGTCAAGCGTTTCAGTTGATACGCGGAGGCAACGACAAAGCCTTGCAAACCAGACCTATTCTGGATGTTTTGGAACTGCTGGGCGAGCGGGAACTGTTAGCGCCAAAAGACGCCGATCAATTAAAGCAGTCGTATCGCTTTCTGCGCCGGGTGGAAAACCATATCCAGCAATATCAAGATCAGCAAACCCACGATTTGCCGAAAGACCCGTCGGTGCAGCAGGTTTTGGCGTATTCGCTGGATTATCCCGATTGGGCCAGCTTTAAACAGGATTTGGACCAGGTTAGAAAGCAGGTGCATGAAGTCTTCGACCAGGTTTTTTCACTATCGAAACACGATGGTTCGGCAGGCTCACCACGAACGGGAATAATTTGGGCTTGCGTGGCGGATGACTCGGAGTTGATGGATCATCTAAAAGAATGGGGTATTCAAGACACCGGTGCGATACTCGCCGCGATAAAAGATTTTAAAAATTCCGCGGCCGTTAGACGGCTGACGGCCAAAGGCGCGGGCGTACTTGACCGGTTGATGCCGCAGCTGATAGAGGCCATGCAGCAAGTTGCTAACCCGGATGAAACCCTGCTGCGGATACTCGGTTTGTTCGAGGCGGTAGCAGGCCGGAACGTGTATTTAGCGTTGTTGTCCGAAAACCCCGGCGCCTTGTCTCAATTGATAAAACTGTCATCGGCCAGTCCGTGGATTTGCGATTATTTATCGCAATACCCGGTGTTGTTCGACGAATTATTGGATACCCGCTCCCTTTACGAGCCGCTGAAAAAAGCAGATCTTGATGAGCAACTTAAGGTTTTGCTGGCCCATGTTGAGGTGCAGGATCTTGAGCAATTGATGATTGTGCTGCGCCAGTTCAAGCAATTGAACGTACTGAGAGTGGCCGCCGCCGATATTATGGGTGCAATCCCGCTGATGGTGGTCAGCGATTATTTGACTTATATCGCCGAGAGCATCGTCGGCCATGTCGTCGAGCGGGCGTGGCGGATGTTGACAGACAAGCACGGCTTGCCGCCCGACACCGATAATACGTCGATAGGCTTTGCTGTCATAGGGTTTGGCAAGCTGGGCGGTATCGAACTGGGCTACGGCTCCGACCTGGATTTGGTGTTTTTGTACGATTGCAAAGACGGCAATGCGATGACTGACGGAGAAGCTTCCGCTTCTGCTCACGCCCCTCGCCTACGTCCTGTAGGCGACAAACCGATTTCCTGCGCCCAGTTTTACGGCCGTCTGGGGCTGAAAGTTCGGCATATTCTCGATACCAAGATGTTGTCCGGCGTGCTCTACGAAGTGGATATGCGTTTGCGCCCCAATGGTGATTCCGGGTTGCTGGTCACGCATATCAACGCCTATGAAGATTACCTGAAAAACGAAGCCTGGACCTGGGAACTGCAAGCATTGGTCAGGGGCCGGTTTATAACCGGTGATCCGCAACTGAAAGCGCAGTATGAGGCCATACGCAGCCGAATTTTGAGCCTACCCAGGGAAACCGATGCCTTAAAAAAAGAAGTCCGCGAAATGCGCGAGAAAATGCGCGAAGCCCTGGCGACCAAAGATAAGGACAAGTTTGACCTAAAACAAAGCAAAGGCGGTATTGCTGATATTGAGTTTATAGTACAATTTGGCGTATTGGATCAGGCCTCCAAAAACATTGCGCTGACGACCTATACCGATAATGTACGATTGCTTGAAGGCTTGCAGCAGCAAGGTTTTATGTCCAAAGTCGATGAGCAAATACTTAAAAATGCTTATTGCACTTATCGGGATTTCGGGCATAAACAGGTTTTACAAGGGGATAAGGCTGTTATAGATGAGGCCGAGGTCGCCGAAATGAGCGCCGAAGTCGAGCGGATTTGGCATGAGTGCATGGAATAAAGATTAGGTCCACGAAAGACACGAAAAGCACGAAAAAAAGAGCTTTGATTTTTGAGCCTTTTCTACAGGGATGATGCCGGGGCATTAAATTACCTGAGAGCAATAGTCGAGCGGAGTCTGCTATGAAAATTTTTCGTGGAGACTCTCGTAGGCCGGAATAAGCCAGTTCGAGCGGTAGAGAGAACAGGCGTTTCCGGCGCCACCCCCCGAATTCGCCGGAAACGCCACCACGCGCTACGCTTGGGTGGCCTTATTCCGGCCTACAGAGATTATGCTCGGGCATTAAATTAACTGAGAGCAATCGTCGAACGGAGGGGGGGCATAAAAATTTTTCGTGTTTTTCGTGGACAGCGATGTTATATCAATAAATAGTTACTAAATTAATGTTGGAGAATAAATGATGACAATGGACGATAGAGACGGCGTTATTTGGCTGGACGGACAATGGGTTGAGTGGCGCGAAGCTAAAGTCCATGTGTTGACGCATACCTTGCACTACGGCTTGGGCGTGTTCGAAGGTATAAGAGCCTATCACGCAGAAAAAGGCACTGCGATTTTCAAGATGCAGGACCATACAGATCGTCTGTTCCGTTCTGCGCATATCATGAATATGAAAATGCCTTACGGTAAAGACGAGCTGAATCAAGTTCAGCGCGATGCGGTTGCCAAGAATAACTTGGACAGCGCTTATATTCGCAGCATGTGCTTTTTAGGTTCCGAAGGCATGGGACTCAGAGCCGATAACCTGAAAGTGCATGTCATGGTTGCCGCATGGTCGTGGGGCGCGTATCTGGGCGCGGAAAGCATAGAGCAGGGCATTCGCATCCGCACATCGTCTTATACCCGCAACCATCACAACAGCACCATGTGCAAAGCCAAAGCCAACGGCAATTACATCAATTCCATCCTCGCGTTACAAGAAGCGCGCGCCAATGGTTACGATGAAGCGCTGATGCTGGATCATGAAGGTTTCGCGGCGGAGGGCAGCGCCGAAAACCTGTTTATCGTGCGCAACGGCAAAATCTACACCCCTGAAACCACCTCGGCGCTGGAAGGCATTACCCGCGACACAGTCATGACCATTGCCAGAGAGCAAGGTTATGAAGTGATCGAAAAACGCATTACCCGCGATGAGATTTACGTGGCCGATGAAGCGTTCTTCACAGGTTCTGCGGCTGAAGTGACGCCGATCAGGGAACTGGATAACCGCGCAATCGGTTCCGGCAGCCGTGGGCCGGTCACCGAGAAATTGCAGTCGCTGTATTTCGACTATGTGCATGGACGTCGGGACGATCATGCAGATTGGTTGACTTACGTAGCTTAAGGTTTTTAAAAAAATTAACCACGAAGACACGAAGGACACGAAGATTTATGTTTCTTTCTTCGTGTCTTCGTGGTGAAAAAGCAAGGCGTCGGTATCTCAATAACGCGTCATCCCGGCAGGGAATGCCGGGATCCAGTTGCCATGGATGGTAACTTCAGATTTCGCTAACCGCTTTTAGCTGCATGAAGACACTTTTTGATCTGTTTTTAATACCTGCCGGAATGGCGGCGAAATGACTAGCCTAGACACCAATGCCCTCAACGGCACAAAAAAAATCCTAGTCGTCGGCCCCTCCTGGGTCGGCGATATGGTGATGGCGCAAAGCCTGTTTATCACGCTGAAAAACACCCATCCCGATTGCCGAATTGAGGTGCTGGCTCCGTCATGGACATTATCCCTGCTGGAAAGAATGCCTGAAGTGAGCAAAGCCATTGCCATGCCGCTGCCGCGCGGCAAGTTTGGCTTAATGGCGCGCATCAAGCTGGGCCTGAGCCTACGCTCCGAAGGCTACGACCAAGCCATCCTGCTGCCCAATTCCTGGAAATCTGCAATCCCCACGTTCTTTGCCAATATTTCCGTTCGCACCGGTTACATCGGCGAATGCCGCTGGGGCTTGCTTAACGATGCCAGAAAGCTCGATAAAAAAATGCTGACCATGACCGTGCAGCGTTTCGTCGCATTGGGTCTGACTGTCGATGCACCTATGCCGCCAGTGTGCCCAAAGCCCGCGATAGCGATCAGCAAGGATAGGCAACAAGCGGTTATAGACAAGTTTCAATTAGCGCCGGCGGCTTCAGGAATTTTGGCCTTATGCCCCGGAGCGGAGTACGGCCCGGCAAAGCGCTGGCCGACTGAGTATTACGCCGAAGTAGCAAGGCATAAAATTGACCAAGGCTGGCAGGTCTGGCTGTTCGGCTCCGATAAGGATAAAGCGGACGCCGCACAAATCAATAAGGAAACCTCCGGGTTATGCACCGATTTTACCGGCAGGACATCCATGGCCGAAGCGGTCGATTTGATGTCGCTGGCCAATACCGTGGTGACCAACGATTCCGGCCTAATGCATGTCGCCGCCGCATTGGACAAAAAAATCATCGCTCTATACGGTTCATCCGATCCTGGTTTTACGCCGCCGCTAAGCGACAAGGCCGAGGTTCTCACGTTGAATCTGACTTGCTCGCCCTGCTTCAAACGCGAATGCCCGCTAGGCCATACCCATTGCCTGACCGGCATCACACCGGATCGGGTGCTTGAATTGATACCGCTTACCCAATCAGGGGCTAAGTGAAAATTGCGATCGTAAAACTATCTGCGCTGGGAGACATCGTCCATGCGATGGTTGCCTTACAGTTCATCAAGGCACAGTCACCGGAAATTCGGGTCGACTGGGTCGTCGAGGAGCGCTTTGCCGAAGTCTTAAAACACAATCCCGACATCGATAACATTCTGACGGTTAACCTGAAAGCCTTAAAAACCAACAAGGCCGGAATTTTTGCGCAGATAAAAAAAATACGCAGCTATGCAAACAACAATTATGACTTGGTTATCGACGCCCAAGGGCTGATTAAATCGGCTGTTACGGCCAAGTTGGTAGGAACGCGCATCGCCGGATTCGATGCCGACTCAATCAGGGAAAAAGCCGCGTCATGGTTTTACGATGTCAAAGTGGCTTGCACTTACGATGCCAATACCATCGACAGAAACGCCTTGATACTGTCCAGCCCTTTAGGGATCGATGTCACCACCGAGCAAATCCTCAATAAAAAGCCGTTCCTGTTTTTCAACAACGAAGACCCGCAAATATACGATTTCCTGGCAAAAGACCGGCTCAACATAGTCCTGGTAATCGGTTCAACCTGGGACAGCCGCAACTATCCGGCCGCCAAGTTTGTAAAAATAGCAGAGGCGTTGCAGCAAAACTGCCTGGTTATCTGGGGCAGCGAGCAGGAAAAAGCCACCGCAGAGTGGATGGCGACGCAATCCGACCTGATCAAAGTCATGCCCAAGCTGGATTTGAACAGCCTGAAAGCGCTGATAGCCAAAGCCGATCTACTGATCGGCAACGACACCGGGCCGACCCATATGGCCTGGGGGTTAAACCGGCCGTCAATTACCATCTTCGGCCCGACCCCGGTCAGCCGCGTCTACCAAACCGACATCAACAAAGTGGTTAAGTCTGCATCCATCGTCAATCCGTATAAACTCAACAAGCAGGATTATTCGATTAAGGACATTGATGAGCGTGAGATTATCGAGCAGGCGAAGTGTCTGTTGTCACTGTGAATAAAGCTGGATTTATGGTTTTTTCTCATTCTCACTAGCCTTGAGCATATCGAAGGACGATCGGGATAAGTCGTTAGGTCGTTTGGTTTGACAAGCTCATCACAAACCACTCAACTTCCCGAGGAAAGTAACGATATGTTCCCTTCGTGCAAAAAATTAAAACGGCTGTACGCTCCTCATTAATAGCTAATTTCGATTCATCCTGATTTTAAAGGAAAACTATGACTGATATTTATCAGCTAAAAAGAATTATTTTGATCGATAGCTTCTGGACCGGTAAAACCGTCCTATTGAACTTAGATGGTCACATTAACCTGAGCGGTACAAATGGTGCCGGTAAAACGACTTTTTTACGCCTCATCCAATTATTT
>DATBQC010000985.1:0-2069 GCA_036561065.1 Methylobacter sp.
AACCCCAAACGATAGCGAACAATAATGTGACGGATTTGTTTAACCTGATACGCTTTTGCCATTGAACCAATCGGTTGTATGTTCAAAATTTCGGCAACTCCATCTTTACTAAAAATATGATGGTCTCCACGAATTCGCTCCTGAAAATCCAAACGTAACAATAATTGTCTCAATTCAGAAAATAATACATTGGTATCAGAACGTCCATGAATGATTTTCTGCAAAATCTTGTCGTACTTACCCACTAACCTACCGAACCTTCCAAACTCAATCCCAACAACGCCTGAGCCTCCACCGCAAACTCCATCGGCAACTCCCTGAATACTTCCTTGCAAAAACCGTTGACGATCATAGATACCGCATCTTCAGCTGACAGCCCGCGTTGCTGACAAAAGAACAACTGATCTTCGCTGATCTTGGACGTCGTCGCTTCATGTTCGACCTGAGCCGAAGGCTGCTTGACTTCCACATAAGGAAACGTGTGCGCGCCGCATTTATCGCCGATTAACAGCGAATCGCACTGGGTATAGTTCCGGGCGTTTTCCGCGCTTTTCAGTACCTTGACCAAACCGCGATAGGTATTCTGCGCTTTGCCCGCCGAAATGCCTTTGGAAATAATCGTGCTGCTGGTGTTTTTGCCGATATGGATCATCTTGGTGCCGGTATCGGCCTGCTGATAGTTATTGGTCAGCGCCACCGAATAAAACTCGCCGGTGGAATTGTCGCCGGTCAGAATGCAACTTGGATATTTCCAGGTAATCGCCGAACCGGTTTCGACCTGCGTCCACGACACTTTGGAATTCTCGCCTCGGCAATCGGCGCGTTTGGTCACAAAGTTATAGATACCGCCCTTGCCCTCTTTATCGCCGGGATACCAGTTTTGCACGGTCGAGTATTTGATCGTCGCATCTTTCATCGCGATTAGCTCGACCACCGCCGCATGCAGCTGATTTTCGTCCCGCATCGGCGCGGTGCATCCTTCCAGATAGCTGACGTGACTGCCTTCATCGGCAATAATCAACGTCCGTTCAAACTGCCCGGTATTGGCGGCATTGATACGGAAATAGGTTGATAACTCCATAGGGCAGCGCACGCCTTTGGGAATATAGACGAACGAACCGTCAGTAAATACGGCAGCATTTAACGCGGCAAAGTAATTGTCGGTATGCGGCACGACCGAGCCCAGATATTGCTTGATCAGATCGGGATGTTCACGCAAGGCTTCTGAAATCGGACAGAAAATAACGCCTGCTTCATGCAGCTTGCCTTTAAACGTCGTCGCCACCGACACGCTGTCAAAAACTGCATCGACCGCAACACCGGCCAGACGTTCCTGTTCATCCAGCGGAATACCTAGTTTTTTGTAGGCTTCCAAGACTTGCGGGTCGATCTCGTCCAGGCTTTTTGGCCCGTCTTCCTTGCGTTTAGGCGCAGAATAATAGCTGATCGCCTGATAATCGATAGGATCGAACTTGACGAACGCCCATTTGGGCGTCTTCATGGTCTGCCAATGACGAAACGCTTTCAGCCGGTATTCCAGCATAAACTCAGGCTCATTCTTAACCTTCGATAATCTGTGAATAACCGCTTCATCCAGTCCGGGCGGAAAAGTGTCGGTTTCCAATACAGTTACAAAGCCCTGCTTGTATTCCTTACCGATCAGATTCTTGATTTCTTGTTCACTTGCTGACATAAAAATTCTCTATATTCATCTATATATATTAGCGACCGGGATAAACACTTCTTCCGGGATAACAGCAGGTCTGATTAAATCGGCCAAGGTCACCGACTCTAATGCATTATGAATAGTCTGGTTAATTAAACTCCAGTTTCCCCCAATATCACAGCCAGAAGCCTGCTCGCAGCCCTGATGAGAAATACTGCACTCGGTCAAGGCGATCGGCCCTTCCAGCGCGCTGATAACCGTCGCAATGCTGATTTCTTCCGGTATCCTGGCTAAAACATAACCGCCCTTGGCGCCGCGCGTCGAAATCAAAACTTTCGCGTTAACCAGCAGCTTAAGGATTTTACTGACCGTAGGCAAAGCAATGCCGGTTGCCGCCGCTATC
>DATBQC010000986.1:0-2522 GCA_036561065.1 Methylobacter sp.
GTCGTCAGTTTTGTCTGGTATTAAGCCGAGATTCATATCCAGTTTAACTTGTGCCATGTTTTTGTCGAGAGCGCTCCAAGCGTCAAAAATGAGGCAAACCGCAATGATGCTGCCTATTATGCGCAACAAAACAGTGGGCCATACACTGATGCCCTCGATCAGGGCGATAGGCTCCCCGAGGCCGTCAAGTGTCACCGAACGGGCGATAGAGTCCCAGAATAATAATATTAACGAAAACATTAGAAATGTCATGGCGAGTCCGATTCCTAGCGCACTCGATCTTTCATTGTTATCGTGTTTGTCGGACGCAGTTGTCTGCGCCAAATCGTTACCTGAACTGTCAACACGTTCTTGATTACTCGCATAAATGCGATTATAAATAACAATACATACCCCGATGAGAGCAGACACAATACATCCAGCAACCCGCGCATTCGAACTCATTGCCGGAAATATATTATCAATATCTGGATGAATAGAGGGCTTTTTGCTTTTCTGCGGCTCGGCAAACGCGCCCATATTACTCCGAGGTCCACCGCCTTCGTGCAGCGGCGCGGTGGGGAGTTGCAGTACCGCGCCACTACGTTCGATTTCGAACAGGCGAGGCGTTGTCAGCCCCACCTTGATTTGATCTTGCGTCACTTTACGATCGGCCTTCGCTGACGCATTCAATGCCTCCGCGTCCTCAATCGCAAGCCGCGTAGCGAGGAAGATCGAACTTTGGTAGCTCGTGCGAAATTCTGCCACGTCGCCTTGTATATCCTTGTTCATCTCGGGACCATAGCTCGACGCGACGACGAGATTTCGACTCCATTCGAGTTCGCTCGGCATGGTGAGCGCCGCATCGTAATCGGTCGTAAAAAAAACCGCGTCCCGGAACTCCGGGTGCAGTGCCCGCAACACTAACAATTTGTCAAAGACATCGTCTCCCAGGATGCCGATTGCCGCAATTCCAGCCTCGCCGTTTCGCCGCAGTTCCCGATCTTTAGTTTTCAGACTCTCTGCCATACGCCGGAGATAATCGAATTGCCCCAGCCCAAAAGGACGTTCGAAGGCCTTCGAGTCGGTTGCCGGCCCGGACACATGGGAGACGTCCTGCGCCTGCTCACCTTGTTTACACGTGGACCCCAAATTCTGGTTCGCCGCAGGAGAATTCCTTGGCGGTAAAGCGCCGTCCAGCCCCCGAAAATAGGCCAGCGTGTGGATCCAGGAACGTTCCATGGTTTGGGCCCGCGTGTCCACGGCCTTGCCAGAATGATAACCGGTGTCTATATCACTCAAACTCACGAAAGAATCCTCAAAGCTTTTCAGGATTTTTCT
Organism: Methylobacter sp.; assembly: GCA_036561065.1. Lineage (GTDB taxonomy): Bacteria > Pseudomonadota > Gammaproteobacteria > Methylococcales > Methylomonadaceae > Methylobacter_A. The sequence continues at coordinate 1,321 of DATBQC010000986.1, forward strand.
ACTGTATAGCGTGTCATGCTCGTAGATCAATGCAAGATGCTGTTGAGGTCTCGACCCGCCTGGCCTGATGTCCCTACGCGCCAGTTCACTTGCAATAGCGCTCGCAAGAACATTGTCACTAGCAACGGCCCGAAAAAACTTAATACCTTTTTGATAAAAATACGATTCTAAACTAATAGTTCCCACGTCTTGATACTTAGCTATACTTCCAAGCAATGCCTCATCATCAACAGTGCCGCCATAAGAATAAAAACTAACCATTTGCGCTTCAACCATATAATCATCGGCACCACTATAACAAGATACGTTGGCAAACGCCCATTCGAGAGCGCAATTGCTTTCATATTTACTTGATTGCGCATTTGTTTCTTTTTCATTACTTTCATAGTTGTTTATTTCACTCACCATTGAAAGCAATGTTCCTGATAATGACGGCCAAATTACTCTGAAATCCATCATGTTGAATTTAATTTGATTTGTGGAACCCTTCGCCCGGAGATAGCCAGTCAAATTCGATAATGCCTCAAATGGTTTAGCCTTTTTTGTAAGGACATCCTCATTAATCCATAATATCAGGGCTTTGCGCGAGCCGCTGGATGCACCTTCTTGTTCGAACCATTCGTAAGGAATCACTTCTGGCAAAAGCTCGTCTGGCAAAAGGTCGTCACCGTGCAATGTGGGAACAAAATAGCCGATATGCTGCGCATCCTCTGGCTCGAAGCCTTCCGTGTGCAGGGCGCTCGTGACCGCGTAACGCAGCCGGCGTCTGTACTCGACGATCTCGAAATAAGGACCGCCCGGCACGGTAACGCCGATCACCAACGGAACCCCATGAATTGGAAAACCTTTCCTGTCGAATAAAGGCGAGTGGCAGTGAAGGTGGCTTTTTGACGTCGTTTTCACCGTGGGGGTAGAATCGAGACATTCAGCAGCTAGGTCGGACGCCTTTTCGTTTGACTGGGCGACGGCCTCAAAAGGGTCCTGCCAAAGCCGGGATTCGATGTCTTGACGCCCTGATTTTTCGTGAAGCTGAGCCTCCGTCATGACCGGCCTGACGACGCTCAGTGGCGCTTCGCGGATATAGGCGAAGCCGGCGGCGGCCACCAGCGCGACAAGAATTAGATTGTTGTTGGCGATGCCCCCACCCTGCTTTCCGTCGTCGCCTGCCATATGCTCACTCCAATAATTTTGTACGCAAGACG
>DATBQC010000987.1:0-2339 GCA_036561065.1 Methylobacter sp.
AGTCGATAATTTAAAAAGCCTATTGGAAGATATTGAAAGCAACGAAATACCGTATATCAGAAAGACGGAAACCTTGATGGTTGCTTGATGAAGAGAAAGGACTTACTTAAAAAGCTAGCCGAACTAGGATGCACATTGGTAAGACATGGAAGCAATCACGACTGGTATACAAACCCCAAAACCCAAACATCACAAGCTGTACCACGGCATAACGAAATAGACGAATACCTCGCAAAAGCCATCATCAAGGCTTTAAGCAAGCAGGATTAGTTAAAGTTGCCACATAGCCCTCTCTTTCTCCCCTGCTACTTTTTCGGATAACCCACACTCTGCGCCGCGACTATCCATTGCGTTGATTTGAGCTTCATCGCTTTCGCCAGAACATCCTTGTCAACCGAGCCGCGAACAACAGTCGCAAGTCCAGCGGACGCGCAGTACAGGTAGACATTCTGGCCGATAAAGCCGGTGTCGATTGCCGCCGTGATTTTTTTGTCCTCCGGGCTTAAGTCCGAATCCATACGGGTGAAGTCGGAAACGTAAATCAAGTTGAGCGGCGCATGTCCGACAAAATCCTGCGTGCCGGTCAGCGCCCGGATGTCATTTGCCTGGATCGGTTTCAGCGCTTGGTTCTTGGCGTCAAACAGGTAAAGACCGTCCGCAGTTGCCGCGTAGATGTCGATGTCTTGCCAATTGTGTGTTGAAGGGGCGGTTCGGCCTCCCGTTTCCGGGCGGTTTACGCCGAACGCAGCCCAAAGCAAATCTGAGAGCATTTGATCCGGAAGTTTTTTCGCGCTGAACTCCCTGGTGGATTTGCGGGCATGCAGGGCTTGCATCAGCGGAATTCCTGTTTCGAGCTGGGGCTGCGGCAGTTTCATTGGCTGGGCCTCCTGAGCTGCGGCGAGCGCGGCGACAAACATCAGCCCCACTATCAATGATTGTTGAATCATTACTGTGTTCATGGGGCGTTTCCCCTTGTTTCGAGACAAGATTGAATCTTTAAAAGCCCCAATGGGAGGCATCGACCATACTGTTATGGTTTTGTTCGGCTTCCAGGCGTCGCTTATATCGGTAAAAGGCTTTGAGCCCCAAGGAATGCAGACGCTTCCTCTGCTCTGAACGCGCTGGAACTCTATAGCTTTGAATTCGAATGGTGTCGTAGAGTTTAAAGGCTTGCTCGGTCAATTCTATTGGTGTCATTACGTCAGTTCCCGTTTTGTAAATCTTGATTTGAACGTGTATCGGTAAAGAATACACACTAAAGTAAATGACTGGATTTTGGTATATCGGAAAATACTTAGATTTTGATAAATCATTCGGGAGATGTTCAAAAATATGGCCGCTGCCGGTGCAGTTATCGGCAGTAACTCGTTGCCGGATCACAGTAAAAAGCTCACCCTGAATGCCTAAGCATTCGCACTTATTCCTTTGCTTTTACAAAAAGCCTAACATCTGGCTTAGTCTGAAAGCGCCCTGGCGAACCCTGCATCCAGGGATTGTCATGGGTTTAATGAAACTAACACTAAGGAATTTCATTATGACCAACTTAATTCTGACAATAGCATTCCTGTTTCCAATATCAGCACAAGCAAGTGAAGAAGGCTGCCTCGCCAAGATTATTTACGCAGAATCGAGAGGCGAATCTATCGAAGGGGCTATCGCTGTGGGGGAGGCCACGGTTAATCGATCCAAACGTATCGGCAAGGAGATATGTCGGCTGACGGGAGTGTCGCGATTAACCCCGCCGAGCAACCTGATGTCTCACTATACGGCGTTAGCCAAGTCGGTTATGGGCGGCACGGATTCCACCGTGCGGAACTCCGATAGCTGGAACACCGGCACTAAGCCGCGATATGCCGGGGAGGTTGTCCGACAGATCGGCGGGCATGTTTTTTATGTGATGTCGGGGCTGTAGAAATTCCAAGACGGAACAAATGTGCATAAACTACAACCGTTACTCGTATTTATCGCCGATCAGCCTTTCCAGAAAATACGAAAGCTGTATGGCACTTATCACTTCCCTCGATTTGAACTTAGCTTTATCAAAATACAAGGCAGTCCCGGCGCAAACCCGGCTTCCATTGCCTCGGTAAAAATACCGCTACAGGACAGTAAAATCCCCGATGATTTTTTGCAGACCGCTGAGAGCAAGCTGGCGGTAGCTGATTTTCTGATCCGGCGCTTTCGTGACGGGATAGCCCGGTTTGCGCTGCAAAATCGCGGTAAAGACGGCAGCGGTTCTTTTAACACCATTGCTCTGAGCCAAAAAATGCTGGTCAGGGATAGCGTTCTGATTGATGGCGCTGCGGTTTGTTTGCGCTTTATCATCAGCCTGCCTGCCA
>DATBQC010000988.1:0-2930 GCA_036561065.1 Methylobacter sp.
AAAGACGTACCTAGAGATTAACACGATGATAGAAAATTTAGATCCCCAACAAGCCTGGGAATTGTTACAAAATAATTCCGATGCGGTATTGGTGGATGTAAGAACCAAAATTGAGCATTCTTTTGTAGGACACCCGCCAGGCGCCATATCGCTTCCTTGGAAGGAAGCCCCCGATTGGCAGGTTAATACGCAATTTGTTGCCGAAGTTAAAAATCTCGTTGCTGACCGCAATGCGCCGATTTTGTTGCTTTGCCGTAGCGGCCAACGTTCGCTGGATGCGGCAAAAGCACTGGAAGATGCCGGTTTTCAATTGCTGATTAATATTGTTGACGGTTTTGAAGGCGCTCTGGATCAACATAAGCATCGGGGCAATCTTGGCGGCTGGCGTTTTCAAGGCTTGCCTTGGGAGCAGAGCTAAACTTTTCGCCCAAATTGGACCAGGCAGGGTGCGTCCAACAAAATCTAAACAGCAGTTATGACGGCATGTCGTCCTTTCTTTCCCCGCAATTAACCCATTAGGGTGCATTCCGCACTCATCATGCTTAAAAGAATGCGCACACGGCATTCTACATTTATTTATTTAAACCTTAGAGTACATAAAAGTGATCGAAAAATTAAGAAATATTGCAATTATTGCGCACGTTGACCATGGTAAAACGACCCTGGTTGATAAATTATTGCAACAGTCCGGCACGTTTGCCGCTCATACAAAAGTAACTGAGCGCATTATGGACTCCAACGATATTGAAAAGGAACGCGGCATCACCATTCTGGCCAAGAATACGGCGCTGGATTGGAACGGCTATCATATCAATATCGTCGACACCCCGGGACACGCCGACTTTGGCGGCGAAGTGGAGCGGGTGTTATCGATGGTTGATTCAGTACTGCTACTGGTTGACGCGGTGGATGGACCGATGCCGCAAACCCGTTTTGTGACCCAAAAAGCCTTTGCTTTGGGTCTGAAGCCGATCGTGGTTATCAATAAAATCGACCGTCCTGGCGCGCGTCCAGACTGGGTTGTCGATCAAACCTTCGATTTATTCGATCGCCTGGGCGCAACCGATGAACAATTGGATTTCCCTATTGTTTATGCATCAGCAATCAATGGCTATGCAGGCTTGGAACACACGATCACCGGCGGCGATATGACGCCGTTATTTGAGACAATCATTTCCAAAGTAAGCCCTCCTCCCGTTGATATGGACGGCCCTTTCCAAATGCAGGTGACCAGCCTGGATTACAACACTTATACCGGCGTTATCGGCATCGGCCGGATTCAACGCGGCACGGTAAAACCCAACATGCCGCTGGTCATCGTTAACCGGGAAGGCGTTGAGCGTAAGGGACGCATATTGCAGGTATACGGCTTTCATGGCTTGGATCGCGTTGAAGTTCAAGAAGCGCGCGCCGGCGACATCATTGCCTTTGCCGGTATTGAAAAGCTGGAAATCTCAGACACCATCTGTCATCCCGATGCCGTAGAAGCGATGACTCCGTTAACAGTTGATGAACCGACTGTTACTATGACTTTTCAGGTCAATAATTCGCCGTTTGCAGGACGCGAAGGAAAATTCGTCACTACGCGCCAAATTCGCGACAGATTAGACAAAGAATTGCAGCATAACGTCGCGCTGAAAGTTGAAGACACCGGAGACCCGGATAAATTCAAGGTATCAGGCCGTGGCGAGTTGCATTTGTCGGTCTTGATAGAAAACATGCGCCGCGAAGGCTTCGAGTTGGGTGTATCGCGTCCGGAAGTTATCCTTAAAGAAATTGACGGTAAAAAGTGCGAGCCATTTGAAATGGTTACCATTGAAGTGGAAGAAATCCACCAAGGTACTATCATGGAAAAACTGGGCGAGCGCAAAGGCGATTTAACCAATATGGTTCCCGACGGTAAAGGACGTATCCGCTTGGAATACATGATGCCGTCACGCGGCTTGATCGGATTCCAAACCGAGTTTATGACAGCTACTTCCGGTTCCGGCTTGCTGTACCATGTATTTGACCACTACGGCCCAATGAAACCCGGTGAAGTGGGCAATCGTTCGCGCGGCGTGATGATTTCAATGGTTGCCGGCAAAGCCGTTACCTATTCACTGCATCCTCTACAGGAACGCGGCGAGTTGTTGTTGGTTAATGGCGATGAAGTCTATGAAGGGATGTTGGTTGGTCTGCATTCCCGCACCAATGATTTAACCGTTAACCCAACCAAGCCTAAACCGCTGACTAACGTTCGCGCATCGGGTACCGATGAAAGTTTGGTGCTGGCGAGAATTCAAAAAATGACGCTGGAGCAAGCGCTGGAATTTATTGCCGAGGATGAATTGGTTGAAGTCACGCCTAAGTCGATACGCTTGCGCAAGAAGTTTTTAACTGAAAACGAACGTAAAAGAGCATCTAAGGGATAAATACAGCTGGTCATTGGCTTGCCTGATCGGGCAAGCCAATCTAAACCTGTAACAAAATTTATCGTAACGGTTTGATATGAAATGAATGAAGAATACGAATACGACGACGATGAGGTTGAATATTACGCAATCCGGCCTAACAAAACACAAATAAAGAAAGACATGGCGGCTCTTTTCGCGTTAAGCGAAGAGATGGCCGAGTTATCAGCAGGACAGTTAAAACTTCTGGAACTGCCTGAGATCATCAATAAAGCCGTTGCGGAAGCATCGGGAATGCCCCACAAAAGCGCGAGAAAACGGCTGCTGAAGTTCATTGCCGGACAGATTCATAAGATCGATGCAGAACCTATTTTGGAAAAACTGGCGCGCATCAAAAACAAAAGCGCCCATGCGGTCAGGGAACATCATATTGTAGAGCGTTGGCGAGACCGGCTGATTAGCGAGGGCAATAATGCGTTGACGGAATTGCTGGATGAGCAACCTCAGGCCGACCGGCAGTTGTTAAGGCAATTATTG
>DATBQC010000989.1:0-1918 GCA_036561065.1 Methylobacter sp.
CTTGTCCTCGCCGCCGCCGGGGGGGCCAGAGCCTTTTTGCGCCATCGCCATGATCCTTCCGTCGCGCCGCCGGAGCCGCGAGCCGATTCGCGCCCGGGCGGGCCGTTGGTTGTATGGACATCGGCGGGGCCGGGCGCAAGCCGGGCGGACGCGGCCGGGGGCCGGGGCGAATTTCAGCTACGGACCCCGAGCCTTCGTCCCCAACGGCCCCGGTCAAGCCGCGAAATAAGGCATCAATTCCGCACCGGAGTTTTGCATCGAAAAGGGTCCGATTTTTCAAGGTCTTGGATTTGGAACAAAATTGTTGATATCTGCACCACCCAACGGGAGAGCGTCGAACCCGAGCCGTCCAACAGCCTCCGCTCATCGCGGATGACCAACACTACATCAATACATTACTACTTAAAAATGCGCTCGTATAAATATGATGATAATACCCCAGATATCATTCCAACCAGTAATCCTGCCCCAATAATCACTCGCCAAAATGCTATTGACTTCTTTGTCCTCCTCGCAGCTACGCTGCTTGCGTCATTTACGCAAATATAACTCGCAGTACTGATATTTATAAACGCAAGAAACATTACAACGATAACTAATGGCCACGCCATCCACATTAAACCTAAGGCCGACGGCTCAGGTATATCTAATTGAATTGAATATAGCGCATTCAATTTCGCTTCTACCGTCTCTATTGTCCCTCCTATGCCATCAAACTGCCATTTGAAGGCTTCCAGAGCCTTTTTCCGCAATACAGACTGTTTGTCGACTGACGACGATGCAAGCCATAAACCTATTACCATGCTAACAAATGGCAGGAACGCCGTCGTATAGATTCTAACATTTCTTAATATCGACGATCTTTCTGGAAATCTCGACGTGATATGGCCCGCAATAAGCCCAATCATATCGTCTCCGAATGTCATCTCTGTCACGTACAATGAAGTAGATAAGTAAGAATAATCTTTTCTGTCAATAAGCAAAAGCAAATCACTATTATTTTTTGATTTTTTGTTAGATGTTAGCTCTTTGGTTCTCCCAGTTAGAGTGATATCCTGGGCCTCTGGTGAATCCTTGATAAGGAAATTGGATCAAATATGTCATTATTATAACAAACCCAATTGATATATTGTCGGTCCTGTCGTGGTATGCACGAAGTGCTTCCAAAGAGGTAAGGTCGACGTTCCGATTTCCGTCGAAGAAGATGCTCGCCTTAAAACGCACAAGCACCGCATCTGTATTTTGCGCCTTGATGCGTTGTGAAATTAAATCTGCATAATTTATCAACCAATTCAAATCAATATCGAAATCGCAATCGAATATTTTATGAATAGCCTTGGGTTGTCCTAGGATGGACTCAACGAAAGCGGCTAATTGCGGCTTATGTACCTTTAGTGTTATCAAGTTGTTGGGAGCATTTTCGGGGTTTGCTGAAGTTTGGTCAGTCATAGCGGTGCCTCGTTATTTCCTGTGAAACAGTGCGGTTTCCCCACATTTTCCATTTTTAGGTCGAGACAAGCTCGGCCTCATGGAGGGTATCGCAGAAACTTCCATCAAGCACATTCTAAGAATCATCGAGTGGATCGGGTCGCGTCGAGATAAGTTCCATAATCATTCGCTTCCGCGAAATCCCGTCGCGCATGCACGCGCGTGAGGCGAAAGACCGGAGTTTCCGTTTATTTTTCAGTCGATTCCGCGCAATGCAAAATTCTTGAATTTCGAGACAGAATCCAACCCCGCCGGGTCCGCGAAAGGGTCGGTCCGCATTCGGGCGCCAACGACCGCTCCCGGCACGAAGCCGAAATTTCAAATTTGCCCGCCACAGCCCCCGCCAACCCCCTCTCGCCACCGGGCGCGGATCGGGCTAAGACGGCGCGAAGAAGGCGGCGCGTCCCGCGCCAAAAGGTTTCGCCACGAA
>DATBQC010000990.1:0-2129 GCA_036561065.1 Methylobacter sp.
ATAATCACCTCAAGGAGCTGGTTGAATCAGTTTCAGATACGGTAGTCTCGCAGTATTTCGACCGTTGCTCTGCAGAAATTGCTATTCAACAAGAGCAATTCGACTTAGTAGTTTTGGACATCGAACTGGGGCAGGCGCCAAAGGATAAATATGGCGGTTTGCAAATCTTGTCTCAGTTGAGAGGTAAGAGAACAGTTACACTTGTGGTATCTGGAACTTCTGAGGAAAGTCTTCCCGATATAGTGATTTCACTCCAGGCCTATGACTTTATTGGCAAGCCTATAAATGATCTAAACTTTCTTAATACGCTTGAGCATGCATTGCATTGGCAGCAGCCAGAATTATCTGAAGAAGATAAGAGCGAAAAAACTAAAGTATGGCCAGCAGGACTCGCTCCCGATCCCGACCGTCACCCAGGATTTATGTGGAAAAATACAAGAGTTAGACTCACTCTCACACAAATACGCCTTATTAACTGCCTAATTAGGCATCCAGGGCAGCCTGTCGATAAGTCTCAACTTGCTAAGCAACTTGATAGTTCGAATTCCACAGCAGCTATTGCTACTCACATGAGTGATATCCGACATCGTTTTACCGACGTTGATCCCAATTTTAATTCCATAATAGTTGATCCAGGAAAAGGTTATGTTTGGTCTGCATAGTCTCCGGGATATTTACCGTTGGGGTCGGCGAAGAAATTACACTATTACTATAATTCTTGTCGGTGGGTTGCTAACAGCATTTATTTTCTTTGCAATTTATGACTTTTTACAAACGGCTAAAGCGAAAGATGAGCAAATTCAAACGGCAGACCTGCGGAATGAATTAGCCCAATTTACCTTGGCACTTAGAGAAGATGATGGATATCCTTTATTGGATAATCCAGAGCAGCTTTCGAAAACTACGCGACCTCTTACAGTTATTTCTCTACGCAAACCATTTTTTTCCTATTTTCTAAATACAGGTAACGCAAGAACATTCAGTACTAAAGAAATACGATGGGAAATGCCGCGTTCCTGCACAGTAGAATTTTCGTCCGTAGTTGATAGACAAAGCAACAAGGAAAATTTATCAAATAAACTTCAAGCTTGCTTAGCAGTGGTTCCAGAAGACCCGAATGGTAGGTATATATATTTTTCGATTAGATACCCAGATAGCCAAATTTTACGCCATGTTCCAGGTACATCAGTAAAGAGCTCAGATTTTGTTTCGCTTAACCTAAAGGGTGAACGTGAGCTAAAACTAAATTTAGTTTTTCACCAGTCGCAATATGCCCAGTCAAAATTTCCATCAAAAATGGCAAGATTTGCAGGTTTGCATGAAGTCACGGCATACCTAGCCGAAGACATGCATCAGCCACTAAATTCAGTTAATGCACAGGCATACGAGCAATCACTTCAAGAAGCTGGGTCCTCGCCACAAAATGTTATTACTATTCTCGGGCGTATTAATGCCTCGCTAGTCTTCCCCTCATTAGCGACAAGTAGTAATTGGCCAAGTCCAAATGTAAAAAACCTTACCACAGCGCTTTTCGTTAATGACTATGATCAGTTATCAGGCCAAATTTTACGGCCTTATGAAATTCCATATGGTACTGACGGGACATCTCTCGTTTCATTTGAAAAACTTTATGTTTCCCTTATTTCTTCAAAAGCAGCTCTAGAGATAAGTAAAGATAGGGAAGCAAAATTACTTTGGCATTCAGATGTTTTGAAGGGTTCTGCCGAAAAGTCGATCAGTGTAGTCCAGATATTTTCTGATTGGTGGGCTAAAGAAATCCTGGAAATTGCTGGTTACAAAGACAATGAAGCTATCGTACACAACCAAATTTTAGGCACTTATTTAGTTGACCTCACTTTAAAAGCAGGAAGATCTAGGGTTCCTGATATTGCAACGCGCTCATTCCTTTGGCTTTGGCTTGCTCTAATACTAGTCGCGATATTCGGGTCTGTCTGTTTTCGGGCTATTTTTCGCCTAAAGACAATTACGAAAACGGCTTACATCATGACGGCTACTCCAACAGCAGATGAAAGTTTGGATGCTTACGCGGAAAGGCAAGATGAAATTGGTACGCTTGGCCGGACATTCAATCTTCTTTTTACGCGAGCTCGTTTACGCAATAGCCGATT
>DATBQC010000991.1:0-2381 GCA_036561065.1 Methylobacter sp.
CCTTCTTCCCCAAGATTCAATACTGAGAAGGCATTACTTCACCCATTTATGCACCATGCTTGAAGCGCTTGTTCCTCCACGACCAACGGAATCGGTTTTATGCCGTCATTACGATATGATGATAGTTACCAAACTTGCACAGTGCTTGAACGATAAAAACGTAGCAGAGCAACTGAGTTGTGATTATGAAAAACTCAACGCTTAGGATCTGCCTCAAACTTTACGTGATTAGTCGCATCAGAATCGATTGCCTACAATAGGCATTAGCTGCTTACCCCCTCTTGGACAGGGATGTCTAAAACAAGCTTCCAGTAAAATTTCAATCAAGCCCACTGCCTGCATCTTTTCCCAGGCAAAGCCCGTGATGCTCTACAATATAGGGCTTTTCTGTAATAATTAGTGGCCTGATCCAGTCCTATATAGCCAAACAACATGCCCTTATCCCCTCAAGCTGCCGCCGATCAACCCAATACCGAAAGCCGTTACCTTTCACTCGACCGGAAAGCCATACGCAACGCATTACGGCAACAACTGGATGATGATTTACTGTGCCGGATGCTGACTGACGAACGTCCACACTTATTCGCCGAATCGGTCGTTTTTGTCGCCGAGAGAGTCATACGCAGGCAACGCGAGATCATCGCAGCGATAGAAAGCGTTATTGCGATGCCCGCTTATCAGCAACGCGTTCTGGCTTACGCCCCCGAAGCGGCGCAATTTATTCCTAAGGCACACGGCGTTTTTTTCGGCTATGACTTTCACTTAAGCCCCAAGGGGCCGCAATTAATTGAGATAAATTCCAATGCCGGAGGGGCTTTGCTGAATGTCATTCTGGCTCGTGCGCAATCAGTCTGTTTCGATACGGCTGGAGCAAATGCAGCCCAGGATGCGGAACAGGCGTTTATAGCAATGTTTGTCGAAGAATGGTACGCCGAACGCGGGCAACAGCCATTGCAGTCAATCGCCATCGTCGACGAAGATCCGCCGACCCAATTCATGCTGCCGGAATTTCTTTTGTTCAAACAGCTGTTTGAACAATATCATATCAATGTCGTTATTTGCGACCCTTCCGAGCTTGATTACCGCGATGGGGCGCTTTGGTATGGGGAGATGTCTATCGACCTTGTTTACAACCGCTTAACCGACTTCGGATTGGAAGCCGAATCGCTTAAACCCTTACGCGAAGCCTACCTGGAAAAAGCTGTTGTCGTCACGCCTCATCCAAGGGCACATGCTCTCTATGCCGATAAAAGAAATCTGGTGATATTGACTGATGAAGCTGCGTTACTCGATATAGGCATTCCCAAAGATACCAGAACCCTGTTGCTTGAAGGCATTGCCCACACGATTTGCGTACACAAGGAAGACGCCGAAGCCTTATGGGCCGCTCGTAAACAGTTATTTTTCAAACCAGCCAAAGGCTACGGCAGCAAGGCCGCATACCGGGGCGACAGGATGACCAAGCGCGTTTTCGGGGAGATTCTACAAGGCAATTATGTGGCTCAAACCTTGGTAAAACCCACAGAGCAGCAGTTGAAAGTGGAGAATGAATTAATCGATCTCAAACTCGATCTGCGGCACTATGTTTACCGGGGACAGTCGCAGTTAATCAGCGCCCGTTTATATCAGGGGCAAACCACTAACTTTCGCACACCAGGCAGCGGGTTTGCATCTGTTATAGTGGTTGCCGACAAGTCAAAAGTTAGGGGCGAATAAATTCGCCCCTACAATGCTATCTAATCAAAGAACCAGATTTTTCAAATATTCCCGGAAATCGCCCTTCAACTCGTCATGCTCCAACCCGTATTCAACAGTAGCCTGCAAATAGCCGAGTTTCGATCCGCAATCATAACGCTTGCCTTCAAATTCATAGGCCAAGAACTGCTCGTCATGCATCAATGCGGCAATAGCATCGGTCAGCTGAATTTCGCCGCCGGCGCCGCGTTCGGTGGTTTCGATCTTCTCAAAAATGGCAGGCGTTAAAATGTAGCGCCCGACTACAGCAAGGTTTGACGGCGCGTGCTCAGGGGCCGGTTTTTCAATAATCAGATCAACCTTGCCTACCGATGGCGAAACTTCGGTGGTTTTAACGATACCGTATTTGTCGGTTTCCTTTGGATCAACCCGCTCAACGCCTAAGATGCTGCATTGGTTTTGATCGTATTGCTGAACCATTTGAGTCATGCAACCGCTACCGCTTCTATTTGCAATCAAGTCGTCGGCCAGAATAACGGCAAACGGCTCGTTGCCGACAATCGGTTTGGCGCAAAGCACGGCGTGGCCCAATCCTAATGCTTCAGGCTGACGAACGAATACGAATGACACGTTCGGCGGAATTATTTCCTTGAGTGTTTTCAATAACGCAGTCTTGCCACGGTTAG
>DATBQC010000992.1:0-2183 GCA_036561065.1 Methylobacter sp.
CCCACATCCATGCTAAACTCTACACAAAATCCAAACATAGTCCTTTCCCATGCCTGAATTACCCGAAGTCGAAACCACCTGCCGAGGCATTGCGCCACATATTGAAGGACAAACCATTAAACAGGTTATCGTGCGCCAGCCCAAACTGCGCTGGCCTGTGCCTGAAATGCTCGATCAAACCTTAACCGGACTCTGCATTCAGTCAGTGTCCAGACGGGCGAAGTACCTGCTGTTTTCCACTGCTTCAGGCACGGTGCTGTTGCATTTAGGCATGTCCGGGAACTTGCGGATTATGTCTACGGGTCAGGCGGCAGGCAAACACGACCATATCGACTTTGTGTTTAATGACGGAACGGTGCTGCGCTTTAATGATCCTCGCCGGTTTGGTGCTGTGTTGTGGACTACTGAACCTGCTGCAGATCATCCATTGCTCAAAGATTTAGGCCCTGAGCCATTGTTATCCGATTTTAACGGCGAGCTGCTGTATACATTATCCAGAAACCGCAAAATAGCGGTGAAGTCGTTCATTATGGACAGCCATATCGTGGTGGGAGTCGGCAACATTTACGCCAATGAAGCCTTGTTTATGTCCGGCATTCAGCCTACGCGTCAGGCAGGTAAAGTTTCCTTGGCACGTTATCAAAAACTGGCAGAGTGTATTCGCGTGGTGTTGCTGCATGCCATCGAGCAAGGCGGCACGACATTGAAGGATTTTGTCAATGAAGCCGGGAAACCCGGTTATTTCCAGCAGCAGCTTAAGGTATATGGTCGTGCCGGGTTGCCGTGTGTGAGTTGTAACCAGCCGCTAACTGAAGTCAGGATAGCTAACCGCTCGACGGTGTTTTGCGGTAGTTGCCAAAGATAAACAGCTTGTCCACGAAAAAGCACGAAAGCCACGAAAAAATCATTATATTACGCTGATTTAGCTATTCGTCCTTTGGGTGGTGGTTTACAGCATTGGTATCTCTTTGGGATTTTTTGTGCTTTTCGTGAACGAAATGTTTTAGTGAACGAAACAAGCCTTACGGCTGGGATACGCCAGCCGGATCATCGCCCTTCCCTGCCGCTATTGTGTTTACATTGGCCAATAATTGGGAAGTCGGCCCGGCCGGTGTTTTATTCACCAAAGGCGCCAGCGTGGGCTCCAGAAACTTGATTATTTGTACCGGCAATGAGCTGGTAAAGTGATACTTCTCGGCATCCGGCCCCGCCACATAAGCGGTAATCACGCCAAAAAAGCGGTCTCCGAGGAAAAACGTAAAGGTTGCCGCACGACTGATGAAGATCGAGTCGATCAAGCGCCCGCCCGCTCCCCATATTTCCCGGCGATGATCGCCGGTTCCGGTTTTTCCGCCCACCGACAACGGTTTACCGTCGGCGCTTTTATAGATGCCTTTGAGCCTCCCCGCAGTCCCCGCCTCGACCACACCGATCAGCGCGCCGCGCGCCGCTTTCGCCACTTCGGGAGCAAGCACCTGCTGGCCAAGCTCCGGCAATTTGTCCATCACTGTCTCATAAGGTGTCGCTTGGGCGTAATGCAGGCTGTCAAACCGGACGATCGGCAATCTTGTGCCGTCGTTGCGTATAATGCCCATCAATTCGGCCAATGCCGCCGGGCGATCGCCCGACGCGCCGATCGATGTCGCGTAGGAAGGCGTTAGCGATCCGAACGGATAACCCAAACGATCCCAGGCGGTATGAATCTGCTTGAAAGCTTCATCCTCCAGCAGGGTCATGATACGCCGCTGTTGGGCATTTTTTCGGCTGCTTTTAAACAACCACCGGTAGACATTTTGCCGCTGTTCGGCACTGGCGGCGATTACTTCGGCACGTGTGGCATCAGGGTGTTGAATCAGGTAACCGACCAGCCATAATTCCAGCGGATGGACTTTTGTGATATAGCCCTGGTCCTGTAAATCGAAATTCGCCGACGAATACTTTTGATGCAGTTGCTCAACATCCTCGGTATTCAAGTCCGTTGCGGTCAAGTGCGCATTCAAATAACCGCTAAGCGCGTTGGTATCTGCATTCGGGTAAACAGCCTGATAAAGCATGGCCAGACGCGATGGCTTGGCAAAGACTCGCTGGGTCAGCAGCTCCATGATTTCATCGGTCGGCTTGCCGTGATATTTGTCATAAAAACGTCTTAAATAAACTTGGCCTTCTTTATCCGCAAAGCGTTC
>DATBQC010000993.1:0-5760 GCA_036561065.1 Methylobacter sp.
CGGAGGTTAATGCGGCCCGACAGCCGCTCAGCAAGAGCAATAGACTTAAAAGCCCAGCTAATCTAAAAAGACTTTTCTTGATGTGATAACAAGGGAGGCTCTTTGATAAAA
This sequence comes from Methylobacter sp., assembly GCA_036561065.1. Taxonomy (GTDB): domain Bacteria; phylum Pseudomonadota; class Gammaproteobacteria; order Methylococcales; family Methylomonadaceae; genus Methylobacter_A. The sequence goes on from DATBQC010000993.1 coordinate 112, forward strand.
CTTTAGTTGTCGTCATCGAAAACTCCAGGAATTTGCAGCAAATTCAAAAAAAGTTATTTGAAATATACGGTAGCCGGAACACCGGCTTCCGGACTGAAAAAGTTTTATATACCGAAATGAGGGCAATCTTCCTCTAATGCAACAGAAACAGCAAATTCACCATTCCCCAGGCAACCCCGCCCGCTGCCGGAATCGTCAAAACCCACGCCCAAACAATCCGTTCGATAACGGAAAGTTTAAGCGCGTGAGGATTCTTGGCAAAACCTACGCCCATAATCGCTGTTGAAATGCTATGCGTAGTGGAGACCGGCATGCCGAAATGGGCGGCGACCAACAGAATAGTCGCTGAGCTGGTTTCCGCTGCGAAACCGTTGATCGGATGCAATTTGACCATTTTGTGGCCGAGAGTCCTGATAATACGCCACCCGCCAACCGCAGTACCCAGCGCCATAACCAAAGCACAAGTGCAGGCGATCCAGGTGTCGATGTCTTTTTCTCCGCCATCCGGCCGTAAGAATTCAGCCCAAGGCGGCAACTGATTGAGCGTACCGGCGCCGTTAGCGGTAAAAATGGCTAAGGCGATGATGCCCATGGTTTTTTGCGCATCATTGCTGCCGTGCGCAAATCCCATATAACCGGCCGACAACAGCTGCGCTTTACCGAACACCGCATTAACCCATTTTGGCCGCGCCATTCGTTCCATAGCGCCACCTGCAGAGTTCATCCCACTAATGACAGCCATCAAGCCGCCCATGATAACGATGCCCAAGACAAATCCGGCAACCGGCGAACTGATCATCGGAATCACGACTTTCCAAAGCAAGCCTTTATTTTCCGTCCAGACCAGCGCGGTTTTCGACCATATCAACACATCGGGATTATTGTTTCCGGCTGCCAGCGCTGCGCCGCATAAGCCGCCGATCAAGGCATGACTGGAAGAGGACGGAAGCCCCAATGACCAGGTAATCAGATTCCAGATAATCGCGCCGGTTAGAGCGCAGATCAGGACTTCGGAGGTGATATTCACCATGCCGGTGTCCACTAATCCCGACGAAATAGTTTTGGCCACCGCCGTACCCGACAACGCGCCGACAAGGTTGGTTACCGCGGCGAGTATTACCGCTTGCGATGGCGTTAATACTTTGGTGGCAACAACTGTGGCAATGGAGTTTGCGGTGTCGTGGAATCCGTTGACGAACTCGAATACCAGCGCTACCAGAATGACAAGCAAGAGCAAGGTCAGCATGAAAACCCTTTATGAATTTTTTAAGACGATATGGTAGATGACATTGCCGGCGTCGCGGCAGCGGTCAATCGCTTTCTCAAGGATTTCGAACAAATCCTTTTTGACCATGTAACGTATCGGATCGGATTCATTGGTATAGACATCGCGATACAATTCAAGGATTAGACGATCAGCTTCGGCTTCAATGGTTTGCAATTGATCGTTTAATTTTTTTGTTTCATCCAAATCCATCCCTTTACGCAGCAGCCTGACCATTTGTTCCAACACTTCGCAGGCTTGTTCCAGCATCACAGCCCGACTGGTGAAATCCACGTCGCCAATACGACCCAAGGCTAGCGTATATCGTTCCGCAAACTTTTCCACGACTTTAGGGATTTTGTAGAGTGCGCCGTTAAGGTCTTCAATATCTTCACGATCGAGTACGGTAACAAAAGTATTAACCAATTCTTCGCTGATTTGTGCGAATAAATCCTTTTCCCGGCGACGCGCCTGTTTAAATTTTTCCAACGATTGTTGTGTCGCCGGCGTACTTAGAAGCTCGATCAATGCCTTAGCTGATGAACGCGCAGACTCGGCACTGGCTTCAAGCAAGCCGTAAAATTTATCACCTTTACCGAAAATGGTTTGCAATGAGAACATAGTGTTTCCTTATTTGTTTGCCATAAGGCATTTATTAGTTTTATTCGTTAATTATCGCATAACAAGGCTCTTGAGCTTCAAAAGTTCTGAGATGAAATGATTTAAAGCGCATAAATATAAGGGGGCACTGATGTGTTGAAGATGAAGATTACGGTCTAACTGACTATACGACAAAGCTAAAGCTGATGCACAATGGAAGCGGCACTATTGGGAATATCAAATCAAAAAGGAATACATGAATGACCACGCTAAGTTTTTCAAAACCGATTATGGAAAAAATATTAATAGCCCTGAGCTTAAGCCATATTTGTTTATACCGGTCAGCAAGTTGCCTTTATGCGACAAAGTGGTTACTGGATTTATCAACCCGGCTCACCGGCTATTTCCTCGCATGCCTGCTGGCATGGGCCAGCATTTCGGTGGCGCTGGCCGAGGATTTTTCGTGCGAAGAGTCCGGCGAGACGCATATTTGGATTTCGCCGCTCAACCCCAAAGCCGATGAACAGGTCAAGATCATGGCCGTATCCACGGACGGCCCCGTGTCGGAACTGGCTCTGATCGACAGCCAAGGCCGTCGCATGCCGCTGCAATCTCACCGTCGAGGCGGCCCGCCTTGGAGCCTGATCGCCACGTTGGAATCGGGCAATGAGGGGAGTTATCGAGTGGCGGCGAATCGGGATGGCAAACTTACCGCCTGCCGTCCGTTCACCATCGGAGGGTCAGGCATACAGGAAAAACCCAAGACATGGGGGCTTGCCACTGAAGCCTTTTATTCCGCCTGGATCGAAGAATTGTTTGCTGCCCCGCCCGAGGAAAATCTCAGTTTCCCATCTCTGGGGCCGGTATTGAGTAATACCGAGCGCAACTTCCTGCACAATCATCTCGGCCTTAACGAAGACAAAGGCTTGCCGCTAACCCCCGATTGCGCCGACCTGCCCTACACCTTGCGGGCTTATTTTGCCTGGAAAGTCGGCCTGCCAATCGCCTTCCGTGCCTGCAGCCGCGGCTCGGCCAATACGCCGCCGAATTGTGGCGCGGCCACCGTCAAGACCGAATTCACCCAAGGTATCAGCTCGCAAGCCAGCTTTAAAAATATCAGCAGGCAGTTGGCGGATGCCGTCCATTCGGGCTCGGCGCGGACAGGGCTTGAGGACGAGTCCACGGATCTGTATCCGATTTCTCTCAGCAGGGAGACGCTGTGGCCGGGTACTGTCTATGCCGATCCATACGGACATGTGCTGGTGCTAGTTGAATGGGTGCCGCAGACGGAGGATCGCCCCGGCAGCTTGCTGGCCGTTGATGCCCAACCGGACAACTCGGTCACCCGCAAGCGCTTCTGGGAAGGCACCTTTTTGTTCGCCAACATCGCCAGCGCCGGGCCTGGATTCAAGGCTTTCCGACCCTTGACCCGCACCGCCTCGGGCGGGTTTAAGGCGATCTCCAATGATGAATTGATCAGTAGCCCCAGCTTCGCCCCCTTTTCCTTGGAGCAAGATCAACTGTCCCCCGATGATTTCTACGCAAAGTTGGCCAAACTCACCAACCCCAGAGGCCTTGATCCCAAGCAAGCTTACGAAGCCACGCTGGATGCATTGGTTGAGCAAATCGAAACCCGCGTGACCTCAGTAGACAACGGCGAAGCGTATTTCCGCAAGAGCCCCGGCAGCGTCATCCCGATGCCTAGCGGCGCGGCGATTTTTCAGACCATCGGCCCTTGGGAGGATTATTCCACGCCTTCCCGCGACATGCGCCTGATCATCGCCATCAATGTGCTGAACGGTTTTTCCGAAAAGATCGTGCGCCACCCCGAATTGTTCGTGATGAACGGCAAGAGTCCCGAGGAGGCCAGGACCGAGATCGAACAGTACCACGCAAAGCGCATCCAGGAACGCAGCATCCGCTATACGCGCACGGACGGCAGTCCGTGGGAGCTTTCTGTTGCCGAAGTGCTGGCACGGAAGTCGGCCTATGAAATGACATATAATCCCAACGACTGCGTCGAAATGCGTTGGGGTGCGAAACCGGACACGGAGGAATATTCCACCTGCCGCCGCCACGCTCCGGCGGAACAAAATGCAAAAATGGAGCAATACCGGGTTTGGTTCCGCGAGGCACGAAGGCCCACACAATAAAGGCCCTCATCCTAACCTTCTCCCTTAGGGAGAAGGGACTGTTAATAGAGACATTAATATAGTATGCGCTGTCACGAACGCGAGCCCCGATACCTATCATGGAGTCAGAATCAATCTTTACCTTTGACAGTTTAATTTAATCTTATAGAATACGCGGCTCGAACTGCGGAGCGGTAGTTCAGTTGGTTAGAATACCGGCCTGTCACGCCGGTGGTCGCGGGTTCGAGCCCCGTCCGCTCCGCCAGTCCCTAGGCAGGATTCACTGCCGACATTTTTTCATCAAAGCTTTAATGCCCAACTGTTCTGTGGCATTGCAAACATCTGTATTCCTGTCTCCCGGCTCTCATGCCACTCGCATCCCCCAAGCTTAAACCAGACGATATTTCTTGTAAAAGATGCGGGCCGAAATTCAATGTGCTTTATATGATGAAAAGCTTAAATTGAGCACCCACTAAGCCATGTTGCATAGTCCGATAGGTTGGGTTACGCTAGCGCGACCTCGGCCATCCTTCCTTGCCGGTGTTAACAATTTAACAAGCAATACGAGGGTAAATAAAAATGGATAATGACACCCTAATCAATCAAGCGCAGCATCTTTATGCTGTCTTACAGGTCGAACAATATACGCGAGCCTTAAAAAACAAAACCAAGTTTGATCGTCTTGACCATTTGGTTATGTGGGCATATTGCCGTTATCAACGTCGGTTAAATCGCTGTGTTTTGTGTTATCAGCATCGGTTAAGTGACTGTAACCGGGAGTTTTTTGGAAATAAACGACAGTTCTGCCCGCGCCACAATCACTCCAAGAACGATGCGCTTCACTGCGTTTAGCACACCCTACAGCCCTGCCCTAACCCGACATTTTTAATCATTCAAAACATAGCCGAGCACCCAGCCAAGGAAATATTTTATGGTCGACAGAAGACACTTTATCAAGAAGTCCGCAGGCAGTCTGGCAGCGCTCGGCGGCTTAGCTTTGTTGCAACGATCGGGTCTGGCAGCTGCTATGGGTACCGAAGAATCGACGATCATGGATGCTCTTCCCGGCAAAGAGGCGCTGATCAAACAAACTTACCGCCCGCCCAATTACGAAACACCCATCAATTATTTCGATGCGCCCTTTACACCCAATAACCGCTTCTTCGTGCGTTACCATAACGCCGTCATTCCCGAGGTAAAAATCGGCGAATGGCGGCTGCGCATAGGCGGCGATGCGGCTCGCACTCCGTTGGAACTCAGCCTTGAACAATTGCGCAGGGATTTCGAACAAGTCGAAATCGCCGCCCTTTGTTTATGCTCCGGTAACCGCCGGGGGGCGTTTGAACCGCCAGTCACCGGATTACAATGGGGTTCCGGCGCGATGGGCAATGCGCTCTGGCGCGGCGTTCGTTTGAAAGATGTGCTCGCGGGGGCCGGAATCGACAAATCCGCGCTGGAAGTGAGTCTGGCCGGGGCCGATTCCGGTGTACTGCCGACAACGCCGAACTTTGTCAAAAGCCTGCCGCTGGCGAAAGCGCTGGATGAAAACACCCTGATCGCCTTTGAGATGAACGGCGAACCCTTGCCTCACTGGAACGGCTTCCCTGCCCGCCTGATCATTCCCGGCTGGACCGCCACCTATTGGATCAAGCA
>DATBQC010000994.1:0-1672 GCA_036561065.1 Methylobacter sp.
TCCAGGAAGTCTTTAACAAAAAACTTTCCGTCGGCATCCTTCAGTTCACTCATGTTCTTGCCAACGAGACGAGGATTTGCGCCATGCGCCCATGCTGTGCCGGAAGAGTCGGAGGCAAAAATGTACAGGTCGCCCTTGAAAAATTCCCCTTTTTGATCCGCGAATGCCAACGCCGCCTTTTCCTTGCCATTTGCCTTCAAGTAGGCAGCGGCCTTCTTGACTAATGCAACAGCTTCTTCGGCGGTACCGCGCTTTTCATCGGCAAGTGCGACCGAAGCGAACAGAATCGAGAGTACCATCACGACACTCTTGGCAAAGAATTTGTAATTTTTCATCATTTGGTCCTTTTGTTTAAAAAATGCCGTTGGCATAAATGTCACCGCGAAGACTATTCATACGCCGCCAGGCGTCTTTGCTCCTCAGGCGTGAATGCGGCATCGCGCAGTCTTTGCACAGCAACATCGCGATCCATATCCGGAAGTGCCGGCATCGCGAGCAAAGTTCTTCTTTCCGCGACATAGGCTTTAATTCGGTTCGCCCATGCCGCGTCTTCCCGATCAAGCTCCGCGAGGCGGGCAGTCGCTTCCGGGTTGAGGCTGGCAGCACGCTTGCGATAAATATCGTCTTCGCGGGCATCATCCGCGGCGAACATGCCTTCGCTTTCGGACTGCGTAAAGAAACGTTGACGTGCTTGCTTAATCGCCGTGAGCCGGGCGCGAGAAGATTCGAGCATGCTGCCACCCGGTTTCAAACTTTTTTCAATTTCGAGCAGTTCGTTCTTGTAGGCGAGATACCGCGCCAATATCTGGTTGGCTTGATTCGCTTGCGCAGGCGGGTACTTGCGGTCGAGTTCACGCCCGATTTCGATGCGTTTTTCCGCCATCGTTTTTTCACTGACCGCGGTAATGTAATATTCAAACAGGTCGCGCAGCTCCTGGTCGACGACCAGCCCGGATCCACTCGCGATCTTGAGATCGCCGTCCGACCTGGCGCCATCCAATGAACGAACAAACGAAAATAGATTCGGTTCGACGACAAGCTTGGCCCGAGCGTGTTCTGGCGCCGACATTTCGCTCCAAATAACGGCGGCGACCAACGCCACCGTTACCGCCGTCATCCATGTGACAGTGTGGACTCTCATCGCAGTCCAGCCAATTGCAAGCGGTTTGCATGAAACATTTTCTGTCTCCATAATTTTGCGCGGTGAGAAAAACGACCGGCTCTGCTCTGTTCTCGCGGCATTTTTCTGGTGAATCTGTTAATCGATATATCGATCAACAGGCGAGGCGCGCATAAAAAGTAGTCGCGTCGGAGAACTGCAATTGTCCATGCCATCTGATCCGCAAGTCGCAGGCTTATGCGCTTTTGGCTGCGTCGGTATATTTATTTTGGGCAAGCGGAAGACATTTTGCTTATCTAATTCAGACAATATGCTGTCATTTTCCGACAGGAAGGAAAGAATTTTTGACTGATCAAAAAATCGAACTTCAGTACTGTCGATTGGGAAGATGTCTGAAATTAACTGGCAGTCGTCTGATGGTGACAAGTGGCCATATGCCAGCGGCTTCACAATCATTGGAAGAATTACGCTGCCGGAATTTCGATGTCCGACACCTGCGCACTTTCAATGAAGTGCAAAAACCGACAAGGAGCAGATCATGCGCAATCATTT
>DATBQC010000995.1:0-1813 GCA_036561065.1 Methylobacter sp.
CTCAACATTCTAAGAGCACTAGATACTTGCCGTGAAATGGATATTCCAACCATTGTTTTTACAGGGCATAGTGGTGGCGCAGCTAAGGGAAAGGCTGATTATTGTATTATCGCACCTGGCGAGATGACTAGTACCATTCAGGAAATGCATATCGTCCTTGCGCATACTTTATGCGAGTGCGTGGAATGCGCGATTTTTGGAAATTAATTTATAATGCAAACAACCCTCCAAAATATCCTGCCGATGGCATGTCGGAATAACTTTTCCTGCCATGATGCTAGTTTTGGCGACATGCTAGGTAATTGAAGAAAAATTTTCAGAGAAATTTCTACATTAGGAATGGGTTGGACTTATCGGCTTTTAAGTTTCATATATTGTAAAATAGCACCGAACTCAACAATTTCACCGGCATGCTATTATGAGTTGCTTTATACAATATGATCCTAATCAACAGTATTTGCTTCCGTAGTCTGTGATGAATGGTTGCCAGAAGGGCGCTTGGCGCGGTTTATCGTTGAGCTGAACGACGGTATTTTTATTTGCCAGTCGAAGTCGTGCGCAGGAAGATTGCTTGAACGCTCTAGCGCAGGTCAAGACCAGGATTGCCGAGTGAGTTAAAGAACTCGACGAACAGGGCTGGAAAGGCTACGAAAAAAAACTTGCATGTCGTGAGGCCCTATGAATTTCAGGTAAAAAGGGCCGAAGGCTCCCGAAACTAGCCCCAAAGCGTCAACCTGACCGACGAGAATTGCGCATCATGCCGACGCAAAGGGCTTCGTACAGGGCTACAACGCCCAAGCTGTTGTAGATTCTACAGAATAGCTGGTAGTCCCAGATACCAATGACAAGCAGCAAGTCGGGCCGATGCTGAGCGAACTGAAGCTGTTCAAGATAACCTTGGCAAGACGGAAGCACTACTGGCTGACAACGGTCACTTTAGTAACAATAATATCCAGGTTTGTGTGGGCGAGAAGATTGCACCGCTCATCGCACATTGGGTCGCGAAGTGTAATTTCTGCCACTGGAACAACGCTGACGTCTGATGCGCAGTAACTTGGAACCACTCCGCGGGTCAAAATAACTTGGGAACTCAAAACCCAGAGCAGTCATGCGATTTACAGCAAACGCAAAAGCAGGGATGAGCATCATTAAACAGGAATTCTTGATGCAGTAACGGGTGAGGAGAAACTGGTGATGATGGCCTTTAATTAAGAGTGGTCAGCAGAATACCAAAAACCGTATTGGCCAAGCGATGATCGGAATGTCGAGAGCGGTGTCCGACAAACTCCTGATGAGTTTAGGCGAATTACATTTTCAGCAATTGTACAAAAATTAAGTTTAAAAAATTAAGGGAGTAAAAAATGTCACAAAAATATAATATATTGGTAACTGGTGGTGCAGGTTATTTGGGCTCTACGATGGTTCCTGATTTGTTGGCGGCGGGGCATAAAGTTACCGTTGTGGATAATTTTATGTTCAAGCAAGCGACCTTAAATCATTGCTGTCATAGCGATAATTTTTCTGTGGTAAAAGGCGACATTCGCTCGGAAAAAACCATGGCTCCACTGATTGCAAAAGCCGATATAATAATACCACTTGCCGCATTGGTTGGTGCGCCGCTTTGTAACCTAGACCCAATTGGCGCAACTACCATCAATCATGATGCGATTGCAACCATGCTGAAGTTACTTTCCAAGGAGCAAATCGTGTTGATGCCTACCACTAACAGCGCATATGGCACGGGTGATGAAAATAATTTTTGCACTGAGGAATCGCCTCTTCGTCCGATTTCGCAATATGCGATTGAAAAAGT
>DATBQC010000996.1:0-1811 GCA_036561065.1 Methylobacter sp.
CTGCTCCGGTATACGGCGGCGACCAGCCTATGAATCAAAAACAGGCAGCAAAAACACAAAAGAAATCCAAGTCGCGTAAAACAACCCCATCCAAACAAATTGTTAAAACGCAGCCGCTTAAGGAGTTCTCGGAAATTAAGCCCGAACCCTTGCCACTCTCAGAGTCGCCTACTTCAGAACCGATAACGTTAGAGTCGCAGCAGTCAGCATTGCCGACGCCCCCGGCCGCCCAGGAACAGCAGGAGCCATCCTTAACGACATCTCCGGTTGTTTCGGAAGCGCCAAAATCATCACCGCCACCTCCGCCTGCGGAATTGACTCCGTTCGAACCGATAGAGGCTACCGTACCGCTATCGCCTGCAGTCGGTGCTTTAGTTTCAGCGGCCAATCAAAATACTAAATCCGGTGATCTGGATTCGGCAGCAGTTTCCATTGAACGCGCTATCAGAATCGAGCCAAGAAATGCGACCTTGTTTTATAAATTGGCACTATTAAGATTAAAGCAGTCTAAGCCCCGCTTGGCAGAAGATTTGGCAAAAAAATCCGCATTACTGGCTTCTACCGATAACGCCTTAAAAAAACACTGCTGGTTATTGATAGCTCATGCTAGGGAGTTGCAACAGGATTTTGCCGGGGCAAAGGAAGCGCGCGCCAAGGCTGATAATTTTTAATGGTTTTTCGTTTAATTATTCTTGCTGCGCTTCTCATCTTATTGGTAATTATGGGCATTTGGTTGCGACGTCAATTGCAAATTGACAGGTGCATAGATGGTGGCAGGTACTGGAGTTACAAAGATGGTGTGTGTGACACCATAGAACCATAGTCATTCGACTGTATGGCCTAGACAACACCGACGTAGTACGAGTTACGACTACGGTAGCCCATGCCTTCTAATATCTTTTCAAATATAGCGGGAGACAATACATGAGCAAAATAGACGATTTCAATCTGGAACTACAGCATATGCAACAGCAAATGCAGGCTTATTTACAAGCACATTGGCGGCTGTTTCTGGCAGAAGGTGTTTTCTTCATTATTCTTGGACTTTGCGCGATTATAGTGCCGCAGTTTTTTACGACAGCGATAGTCGTATTTTTAGGTTGGATTTTGCTGTTTGGCGGAATGGTGCATGTTAGCCGGGCCTTTGTTTTTCAAAATATGCCGGGCTTTAGCGGGTGGCTATTCATGGGCGTCTTGCAGGTTCTCGTCGGCTTGTTGTTTATCACCAAGCCGGTTGCCGGTGCGCTGACGTTGACGATGTTGGTGACGGTGTTTTTTGCTCTAGAAGGTATTGCCAAAATTTCTCTGGCATTGATGATGCGCCCCTTGGCTAACTGGGGATTTATTCTGTTCAGCGGGTTTACGGCCTTGATTTTTGCGCTGATCATCTGGTTTAGCTGGTCCGAATCGGCGCATTGGCTACTGGGCTTGTTTTTGGGTATTAACATGGTTTTTCTGGGTTGGTCGCTGGTCAAAATAAGCCTGCACCATAAAGAGCAATAAGCTTTTGCTGGGGAATTGATGATGCAACAAAAACGCAATAAGAAATTGATTGTAAAAGTGCTAATGGTTGGCGCAATCATCGCCGTTTTAAGCTATTTATTTCATCCCGGCGTCGGGCAGCTCAGCGTGATGCTCAACGGTGAGCCGGTCGCTGAGCCGTTGGTTCGCTTTGCCGCCGTGCCGACATTTTTATTGATCATGATTATCACCGGCGTGTTGATGGTGTTGCTGTTTTTGGGTGTCGGTGTGTTTATGTTTCTGGGCGCGATGTTCGTTGCATTGATAGGGGTTTTTATCATGGCGCCTTA
>DATBQC010000997.1:0-1835 GCA_036561065.1 Methylobacter sp.
AAGCTTACCATCATGTGTGATGATTGGCGAAAAATATCGGCCAGGGCCAGCGGTGGCAGTGATGACTCTCATTGCGTTCAACTCCAAAAATCACGCGGCACAAGACCAGCGTTCAATCACCATCCAGGCCGAAACATCGTGCCAGTGCCGCGATACTCATTGGGCAAAGGAACGTGCGCCCAATTTTCCCATTGTTTCAGGACGCTATTGTATTGAGTCGCTGCTAACAACGCTCCGCAGGCACTATTGGCAACGTCGTCATGTCCGCCCGTTGGATGATCGACAACATCGCGTCCAGTGCCTCTCGCCGTTCTTCGTTCCAACGAAGACAGTTGCGCAACCAGTCTTTTGTTATCGAGCAATCGAATGTTGCCAGTGTTGAACTGTGGCAACACTTGCACATAGATTTCAGACTTTGAGAGTTCACTGAAATCGCAATAAATGTTGTTCAATTTCCATTGTTCCTCCGGCCATGCACCAGCGTATCGATCACTTTGGATTCTGCCAACGCTATATGCCTTGCAAACTTCGGCCAGCGATTTGACGACATCACTTGGATTGAACGGCGGGCGGTGCTCGACAATCTTATCGAGCACGGTCACGCCATCGTCTCTGGCGTGCGAAATGGCCAACACGAAGGAATCTTGTCCCGATCCGCCGCTTGGGTCGCAAAAACCAAAATAGGTTGTTCCAGGCCACGGCGGGATTTCATCAAGGCCGGGCGACACAAGACCAAGAATTTTATCTCTGTCAATGTAGCCCGCAAGGTCTGGCCGGAATTGAAGCCCACCTTCGATGCTTCCAAATTCGGCAGCGGCAATGATGGCGTCTCTTTCAAAAGCGCGATCCACAACCTTTTGCGGCAAGCTTGGGTTCATCACCCGCGTCGGTTGGCGAATGACCAAAATCTTTGGGTCATGGTTGTCGCCGTACTTTTGATCGCGGGCATAAGCCTCGCCTCTTTTGCCGCCCAAAGTTGTCAGGCAAACCATCATGCCATTTAAATTGCTGAGACTTGGGGAAAGCGCGTTTAACAGTTCGGTGTCTGACATCGCCGCGCCACTTTCGGATGGCATCAAATAGGCCAATTCATCGATCACAACCAAAGGCGATGACGCGCCACGAACAGAGCGAAAATTGGCGGCTTGAATGACCAAATCGGCACCAGTGTCAAATTCAATGGTGTCAGCCGTGCGACGCTGAACCATCGGTTTGAGCATGGGTGTTCCCTCAATGAGTCCATTGCTCATGAGCCAAACACGGCCTGCCTGCACTTGCGTCGGGGCCATGTGTGGAATGATGGCTCGCTCGCCGGGTGCCAAGCGGGAATGATAATCAAAGCACGTTGCAAAGTAGAGTGTTAGGGCAGCGCCCGCTCTCCCTTTGCCGCATCGTCTCCCGCATAGGCCAATGAATTCCTCAACTGGTTCTGTTGGTGGATCGCAACCCGTCAATTCGCGCCATTTGATGCGTTCCGCGATGGTGAATCCGGCACCTTCGCCCAGCGCGCCGCGCTCGATGATCTTCCAATTGTCATAGGAAGGATCATCGTAAGACCAGCCCAACAGATTCTTGTCATTGATGAATTTGGTAAAATCGAACAAGGGTTTTGTCATGCGCCAAAATCCTCGGGCTTGGTGCCGGGCGGCAAGTTGGCCGCGATGGTTGGCGCATGGTTGAGAGGTTCGGGTTGGAGTGGCGGCGATGGTGAATCGGCGGATGGCCAGCGACTCGGAATCAAAAAGCTTTGTGGTGGGTCATTCGGCGGTGGCCAAACGGCTGCAATACCGCGATGGGGTTCGCCGGGCTTGTCCACAATGGCTGGTTCGGTTGGG
>DATBQC010000998.1:0-4787 GCA_036561065.1 Methylobacter sp.
CTTCACATATCATTTCCAAGGCTCTTGCATTATTTATCGCCGCATCTGTCTCGGATACTGGCGGGTCAACGCCATCCCATATACAATCAAGGCGAGCTTCAAATCCAGGATTGTGCCAAATCCCCCCTTCAATTCTTACGACTACCACACCATGTTTAAGAGCCTTAGTACAGACATCTTGAGCGGCAGCAGATGTCAACGTCATAACATCGGTTCCATCCAACTCAAAAAAATCATTTGAAGAATCATATAATAACGTTCTATCAGATTTCATAACTAACTCACTTCCAATTTATCCGACTATCAGGAATCCAATTTGGATTATTTTTATCACTAACCTGTACGACTTCTCCAGTACGGTCATTTATAACGACATAATCACCGTCAGTACCGTAGACTGTGGACGTGTCGTTTCTACCCAGACCATCATCGGTTTTACTCGGACTACGTTTATCAACTGACTCGCCACTTGCTTCTCCCTTTATAGCATCTTGAATATCTTGCTCAGTCCATCCACGTTCGCCCATTTGCTTACGGATTTTATCGTCGATAATAAGATCATTGTCAGCCTGGTTAAACATTCCTCTGACTGCTTTGTAAGCTGATTTACAAGCTTGAGTTAGGCTATTAGCTAAGGCTTTGTTTGCCGGACTGTTATAATAAAAGGGGCTAGTGGGGCCAGGAAAAAAGGGACTACTTGGAACATAAATTGTTTGCCCCTTTAGTCCTTTGGAATCAATGTATCGAAGCGGATTGTTATTAACATAAGCATAAGTATTCATCCCGCCCAGTAACCCAATCGGATCACTCTGCCGATACCGCCCCGTCTCCGAATCATAATCCCTAAAGTAGTTATAAAATAGCCCGGTTTCCTTGTCGTAATACTGCCCAGGAAAGCGCAGGTTGTAAATAAATCTTTGTCCATCCCGGTCGGGATCTTCGTCGGCTTTTTTGCTGCCGAAGGCATGGCTATCGTCTCGGCCGTGGTCTTCGTTTTCATCCGTAGCGCCGAAAGGATCGCTGTCCCAGCGCCAGACGACTCTGCCGATCGGGTCGGTAATCGCCCGCGGGCTGTTGAGGTGGTCGGCATAGACGAAGTAATGCGAGTCACCCGCCAGCACGGCTACCGGCATGTCGCCTAGCCAGACGGTTTCCTGGATTGCTTTGCCGTGCTGGTTGTATTCGCCCAGTAAGTGCCCGGCTTGGTCATAGACGAAGTAGATGCCTGCCAGCAGTTCTTTGCCCTGATTCTCATGATTGTCTTGCTGATCTTTGTCGGGATTGCGACTGTGGTCATTCTCTTTCGGCCTACCGCCATGATCCTCATCTTTGGACTTTTCCTGTGCATGCCCATGGATTTTCGCCACGCGCTGCCCCAGCCCGTTGATCCGGTATTGTTCAATGCCGTGGCCGATACTGGAGGCCTGCACCATCCGGCCTCTGCCGTCATAGGCAAAATGATGATAGCCGTCGCCGGTGATGTGGCCTGCGGCATCGTACGTATAGCTTTTCAGGGTCTGGAGCTGGTTGTCGGTGATCGACAGCAGTCGGTTGCTGATGGCTTCGATGTTAAAGTTTTTACCCTGTGCGCCACTGAGCTGTTCGGTGCGGTTGCCGTTGGCATCGTAGCTGTAGCTGGTTTGGCTGGCGGGATCGGTGTAATTTATCAATCTTCCCAGTGGGTCGTAGCTGAAGCTTTGGTCGTAGTTGAGGTCGGAATCCCGGTAACCGGTGATGCGGCCTGCGGCATCGTAGGTCAGTTGCCGCATACGGTCGCCCAGGTCATAGTCGATGAGTCGGCCATCCAGGTCGAAACTGCGGCTGGTTTGGACGCCGTTGCCGAACATCCAGTCTTTGGCGGGGCCGAAGGGTTGGTAATGGATGTTGCTGAGCAGCGGCGAACGGTTGGCTTCCACTGCTGTTATTTGGCCGTTGCTGTAGCTCAGCCGTACTAGTTTGCCGGACGGATAGGTCAGTGCGGTGAGTTGGCCGTTGGTGTTGTAGCTGTACTTAGTCACCAAGGTTAGCGAACCAGTGCTGAAGCTTTTGCTGGTCACTTTACCCTGTAGGTTGTAACTCCAGCGGGTGGTTCCTGACTCATCGGTCATCTGGGTCAGGTGGCCGGTTCCGTTGCTGCCCTGGTCGTAACTGAAGGTAATAGGCGGTTTGTCGGCATAGGTGATTTGGCTGACGCGGTTTAAGGCGTCGTAGTTATAGTTGACGGTTTGTCCCCGTGCATCGGTTGTGATCTGAGGATTTCCGGCATCGTCGTAGCTGACTTGGCTTGATCCGGTATCGGGGCTGTCGGTGCTCAGCCGGTTGCCGAAGCCGTCATAGCTGTAGTCGGTGCTGTGCGTCAAGGGGTCGGTGATGGATAGCGGGTGGTCATGGCTGTCGTAGCTGCTTTGGCTGGCTTTGCCGGTCGGGTCGATGCTTTTGATTAACCGGTTGAGCGGGTCGTAAGCGAGGGTTGTTTTGTTGCCCAGCGGGTCGGTCATGCTGGTGGCATTGCCGTTGGCGTCGTAGCCGTAGTTGACGGTCTGGTTTTGGGCGCCTATGGTTTTCGCCAGTCGGCTGAGGCTGTCAAAAACCTGGGCGCGGGTACGGGTCAGGTTGTTGGCGGGATCGGTGACTTGGCTGGTGAGGCGGTTGCCCATTTTATCTAGGGTGTAGTCGATATGGTTACCCAGTGTATCGGCAATGCTGACCAGCCGGTGGGCGTTATCATAGCTGTAGGCTATTGTGGAGGCGTCCGGCAGGGTGACTTTGATCAGCTGCTCTGCGGCATCGTAGCTGTAACGGGTGATTTCTGTGCCGACGGTTGAGGCAACCGGTTTTCCACGCAGGTCGTATTGGAAGGTGGTGACTAGGCCGTTGGGATCTTTAAGGGTTAACGGTTGGCCGTTGGCGTTGTAACTGGTGATGGTGGTGACATGGCCCAATGCGTCAGTAACGGTGTTGAGGTCGCCTTTGGCGTCGTAGCTAAAGCGAGTGATATCGTTAACGTCGCTACGCGGCCCATCGATGGTTAACGGTTGGCCGTTACTGTTGTAGGTCAGCGTCCAGGTTTTTGTTTGGGCGTCTGCGCTGACGGTTTTTTGCAACAGGTTGCCTTGGGCATCGTAGCTGAAGGCGGTACGTTGTCCGGCTTGGTCGATTTGGCTGGGCAGGCGGTAACTGGCATGCCATTGGCTGCTGGTTTTGCGCTCGCTGCTGTTGGCGGGAGTATAGCTCGCCAGATCGGCAGGACAGCTTGAACCGGGGGCGAGGCCTTCCAACCGGGTGGTTTCAAGGTTGCGGCTCAGGTCGTAGGCATAGCAGCTGAGGTTGCCGTTGAAGTCGGTGCGGCTGGCGACATTGCCGTTGGCATCGTAGCTGATGGCGCTGGCCGCGGCGCTGCAACCTGCGCCCGCCGGTTGGTCGCTGCCGATGCTTTTGACCACGCCTTGCAGGGTTTGAAAGCGGTGGGTACGCGCGGTGCCCAGCGCATCGGTGACGGTGTTGCTAGTGCCGCCGTAGGCGACGCTGACACGCTCGGCTCCGCCTGCGTGTTGGGTCAAGACGGCCCGCTTTTGGCCGTCGTATTGGAAGGTTGCATAGCGGTGGTTGTTTTCGTCGATAATGCCGGTTAAAGCATGCGGCATATCGACGCCGACATTGGCCGATTCGTTATACAGGTAGGTGCGTGTGGTTTGATCCGGGTAAGTCGCCGTTTCAAGATTGCCGGTGGCATTGTTGTAGCCGTAGCGGTAAAGGCCGCCCGCCGGGTCTTGCAGGGTTGCAACCCGGAGGTTACTGTCGTAACTCAAGCTCAGGCTGCGTCCGTTGGAATGGGTGACGGCGGTCAGCAGGCCATTGGCATCGTAGGTCAGGGTTTGGGTCGCGCCCGAGCGGCTTTTGATCGATTGCAGCTTGCCGGTGGCGTTATAGGTTTCGACGCTGCCGTCTTCGGTGGTTAACAGCCAGGTGTCGGGTGAGGCGCTACGACTGAGTTTCAGGTTGACATCGGCGGCCGACGACCAGTTATTACCGGTTAAAGTAAAATCGTAAGCGCTGCCGTCGGCGCGATAGGCAGTGGCCAGGCTGCTGTTGGCGGCGCTGATAATCGAACGTTCGTAGCTATGCCGCCAGCCGCTGCCGGTTCCGAGGCGTTCGCTAACGGTTGCTGCATCGCTGTTGTAGGTACGTTGGAAAACCAGCGGAAAGTCGCCAGCGCCCTGATAATCGGTTTCGGGCTGGTATTTGTTGCCGGTGCCGATGTTGATGGGGTTTCCGGCACATGAATCAAGTGGAGGCTTGCCGGTGTTTTTGAGGGGGATGATGGCAAGCGATGACTCACATTTGCCGGTTATTACATTGCGATTCTGACCGGTTGGGCAGGCAGTATATTCGCATAGCCCCGTTGTGGTCGAAAATGCTTTATCCGTAGCGCAGCCCGCATTGGGGAAGAACCAATTGTTTCCGACAATAGATAAACGCACTATAGCGCCATTAAAAGTACTATATGTGCAAAGGTATGCCTTTGGGTTTGAAAGCGTTGACGCCACACAGGCCGCCCATGCATCTTCAATCGTGGCGTAATTAGCAAAACTGGAAAAAGAGGTAAAGGTTAAGATCAGACCTATGATTATTTTACGCATTGTCAAAGCCCGGTATGACTGCATGGGTGCAAAACACGCCAATGATGAAAAATATAGTGTTAAAAATCATGCTCTTGATCTCTTTATATTGTTTTAAAATTAAAGCGGGTTAGGCAGTGGTGTCATTGTGAATCAAAAAACCGCCGA
>DATBQC010000999.1:0-3173 GCA_036561065.1 Methylobacter sp.
AGTCCTTCCAGGCGTGAGCCTAAATTGACCGCATCGCCCATGATTGTGTAGGCGATGCGAAATTGCGAACCCATGTTGCCCACGCTCATTTTTCCGGTATTAAGACCTATACCTATGTCGACTTCCGGCCAGCCTTTGGCTTTAAAATCCTTTTGAATGGTCTTTAAAGCTTGCAAGATTGCCAAACCGGCTCTTACGGCGTAGGTGGCATGTTGTGGGTTTTGCATCGGCGCGCCCCAAAAAGCCATAATCGCGTCGCCGATATATTTATCGATAGTGCCTTTGTGATCATGAATGACGCGGGTTACCGGCGTTAAAATGTCGTTAATCAGGTCACATAGTTCCTGCGGCTCCATGCCTTCGGAAATAGTAGTAAAGCCTCGGACATCGGAAAACAATACGGTCATTTCCCGGCTTTCGCCCTTTAATGAAAATTCTTCATCCGATTGACTCATTTGCTCGACCAATTCGGGCGGGATGTATTGGCCGAACATGTTGCCCATTTGTTTTTTCTTTCGGCTTTCGAAGAAAAAACCGAAGAATATTTGGATACCGTACAGCGCAATCAATAAAGTGATGGGGGTTGCCAGTATGGTATCGATGTTCAAAATGGCCCAGCAGTAAAAATTGAAGGCTATTCCACCGACCAGTAATACGCTAAATACTATGGCGGATGAAAACACGGCTAAGCGGGGAAATACAAAGACGGTCAGCAGGCAAATCAATAGTAATTCGGCCAATTCAACCGCAAGGATATAGCTGGGTCTGGATTTAATGGATTGATCGAGTAAGCCGCTGAGAATATTGGCGTGTACTTCCACCCCAGCATATAGGTTTTGTACCGGCGTTACCCGTAAATCGAGCAAGCCCGCCGCCGAGGTGCCGACAATAACAATTTTGTCTTTTAGTTTCTCTACATCGGTAACGCCGTTAAGCACTTCGGTTGCTGATACATAAGGGAAACTGCCTTGTCGTCCGCGATAGGGCACCAACAGAGTGCTGCTCTGATCAACCGGAACATGAAAACCTTCAATCTCCAAACCTTCCAGCTGGCTATCGGTGTTGCTTTTGCCGTAGCCCTCTCCGGTAATAAACTTTACCTCCGGCATGCCCAACAAGGTTCTGAACAATGCCAGCGACAATGCTTCATAAATTTGATGGTTGTAATTAATTAATAGCGGCAGTCTTCTATAAACACCGTCTTCGTCGACATTGGGGTTGTTAAAAAAACCAGCCGACATTGCCGCTGTTTGCAGCTTCGGCAAATTAGCGGCATAGCTTTTTTCCTCGAACAGTAAAGGGCTGAACGGGTGTCCGTCGACCGCGGCTAAAGGCGTTGGCAACATACCTACTTCCGGGGTTTTTTCGGTTATGTGACTGGCGAAATAACCTAACACCACAGGCCGGTTTTCCAGGCTTTTGGCAAACATGTCATCGTAAGATAGTTGCGGACGCACCGTTTCCAGTGTCGACAAAAAACTGGCATCCTTTTGCAAGGGGCCGGATGCCAGTTTTTCCAGCAATTCAACGCCTCCGCTGGTGTCAGGCTCTGAAAAAACGACGTCGAAGCCTAGTAATTTGACGTTGTAATAATCAAACAGCATATCCACCAAATAGGCCAGTTTATCCCTGCGCCACGGCCAACGGCCTTCTTTAGCAAGACTTTCTTCGTCTATATCGATAATGACAATGCGCGGATCGACGGTGTTAGCAATCGTCGATCGCAAGCGCAAGTCATATAAAATATTTTCCATGCGCTGCAAGGTTGGAATATGCAACCAATGTGCGGTGTGCGCCATAAATAACAGTGTGATCAGAGCGCAAGCCAGGAAACGATAGGATTTAAGCCATTTATTACTGAATTTCATTAAGGAAGCCTTGTTGATAGCGGGGGCGCGCGGTGCATGCCTTTATTGATGTTGGGGCGGTATTTTGGGAAATGGTGCCTCGCACCCGACAAGACTTTTGTGTTCGAGCCTTAGTCTATGTCTATTTGGAAGTCGTCGAGAAATTTTTCAGCATATCTTTTATAGATCTTCTGATCGATAAATGCATCATACAGATCAGGATCAATGTGACCTTCTTCTTTCATTTTTTTCAAAATAAACAATGCTTCAGAAAGTTTCTTTCCTGATTTATAGGGCCGGTCTTTTGCGGTCAATGCCTCAAAGACATCCGCTATAGCCATTGCTCGGGCCGGGATCGACATTTCTTCACGACTTAAACCATTTGGATAGCCTTTGCCGTCCATGCGTTCATGATGTCCGCCCGCATATTCAACGACACGCTGTAAGTGTTTGGGGAATTTAATGGTTTCCAACATGGAAATGGTAATGTTGATATGGTTGTTGATGATTTCTCGTTCCTCCGAGGTTAGCGTGCCTCGGAAAATGCTCAAATTGTAGACCTCTTCATCGCTTAATAAGGGGGCATCGACATTGCTTAGGGACAATGTCTGCTTTTGTAATGAATGGAGGCGGGCAATGTCTGCATCCGACATCGCTTCTCCGCCGGTATTGCAGCAGCGGATAAACGCTAAATCATTATCGGCTTGGGTGATATTGGCTTGGAAAGTTTGTTCCAGTGCAGGTGATGGGGGCTTATTGGCTTGCAGTTCAGCCAGTTGTTGTTTGAGATAGGCGATTTCCAGATCGCGTTTTAGTACTTCAAAACGCGTTTCCAGCAAATGAATGCGGTCAAAAATAGTTTCCAGTTTTGTCGCCTTGTCAATGACATGCGTAGGCGTGATGATTTTGCCGCAGTCGTGTAACCAACTTGCGATACTGAGTTCGTAACGATCTGCCTCGCTAAGTTTAAAATCCTGCAAATAACCATAGTCAGTATCATGTGCAGCTTCCGTCAGCATAGCGGCTAATTCCGGGACACGGCGACAATGTCCACCGGTATACGGTGATTTTTCATCAACTGCTGTCGCTATTAATTTGATCAGCGACTCAAACATGTTTTCCAAGTCGGTAATCAGCTGTTGCTTGGTTAAGACTGTTGCCGCTTGTGAAGCCAATGCTTCAGCAAAGCGTTGTGACACTGAGTCGAATGTGATAATTTCTTTTGTTTCAGGATCAATGGCGTTAATCAGCTGCAAAATGCCGATGATTTCACCTTGATGATTGTTCAAGGGAATGGACAGGAAAGACTTTGAGCGGTAATTATTT
>DATBQC010001000.1:0-14324 GCA_036561065.1 Methylobacter sp.
CAAAGGCCCGGCGCCTCTCATGTATTCGGTGGATTCGACCTCCAGATCCC
Organism: Methylobacter sp.; assembly: GCA_036561065.1. Classification (GTDB taxonomy): domain Bacteria; phylum Pseudomonadota; class Gammaproteobacteria; order Methylococcales; family Methylomonadaceae; genus Methylobacter_A. Next base: position 51 of record DATBQC010001000.1, read on the forward strand.
TGATCACGCCCGACAATACAAATTGCGCCCCGTTTGATGTCGCTATTTGCATGACTTTTGATGGGCGATAGGCGGTGCGGTCTGGTAATTCCGGGGCCAAGTCGGGTCTTGGGTATAAATTGATATTGGTGGAGTTACTGCCGATAAATTCGCCGGACTCCATTAACAGATTATTAAGCTCGCGAGGAATGCCGCTATATAAGTCCTGTGTTTCGTAGCCGGTCACCTGTTCTTGCTTGGCTAAAGGAAAGGCGGTTGCGACAATACGTTTGCGATAGCGGGAGGAGCAGGCGCTGTCGGCAGACAATTCCACCTGAGCCATAACATGATAGATATTATCGGCAGTCCATTCCTTGATGACCCTGGTATTGCTCACTGCAGCCGCGGTGCGCATGGACATCGTGTCCATTGAAACGTTATTTTGGTCGACTAAAGTACGGCTGCGAATATCAACAGACGATTGCATGGACGCCTGGCGGATGGCATCCTGCAAGGCCTGCTTTTTGGCCAATAGCGGCATGCCTTTGCTAATGGCCGCCTGACCTTCAACAGTCATTGTATTAGAGCTTGTACCGGTTTGATGTTGAACACTGCTGCACGATAGAGTTAATAAAACTAGCGAGATCCCTATGCATTCAAATAATATTTTTGCCATTTATCAAACCGGTTTGTTGTGCAGAATAATTACTGCCCGCCATTAAACGCTATTTATTGCAATATTAAAAGTGTGTGTTCTTGGCAGCAACCGTTGTATAAACATATATCCGGGCTACGTCATAATAATTCGGATGAGCTTGGCCGGATTATTTTTGACTGAATCCCTTGGTGTTTGGATAGCTATAGCAATCAATCGCATTGCAGCCTGGATTAATGCTGGATACAGTGGCTGGTTTGGGATCGAAACTGGGGGCCGGAATTTCCTGGTTTTGTTGAAGGCATTGATTAACCAATTCGCTGGAACCATTCATACATTCATAGAATCGGGGCGTCAAATCAAGTTCCACAACCGTTTCAAACGTATCATCGCCCGCGTAGGGATCGCTACCGATAGCCGAGGTTCTTTTTACCCTTGCGCCGCGCAAATACGCATTAAGGTAAACTTGATAACTGTCATGGGTGACTTCCATATTTTCGACCGCAGTATGACCGCGCAATTGAATGCCATTAAGCTGTTCGGCCAAGCTTCGGTAGGCGTCCATCTTGGAAGCCCGCATGGCCATTAATTTAATTTGCGAACGGGAATACCGGTCGCTTTTTTCCACCGTGCCGTAGCCTATCGCGCTTATAGTTTTGTGCGGCAATAACTCATAGGGCGGCGCTTTGGCTGTTGTGCAGGCTGTTGTCAAGAAGCTTAAGGTTAACCCTGCTAATGCGAGGTTTAGATATTTAATGTTCACGGCGACTACTCCTGTGTTGGTTTGCTAGGGTAGCGGCAGAGAAATGGATTACTTAAGTTTTTTTAGCCGGCTATGACCACCAATAGACTGCATTGCATGACAAGCCTGTTCTCCTGTATCCTGCACCGCATGCAAATAAATCTGATTTCAGTAGGAAACCGTATGCCGGGTTGGGTACAGCAGGGTTACGATGAGTATGCCAAACGCTTGCCCCGTGAATGCGAATTAGTGCTTAAAGAAATTACGCCGGGCAAGCGAACCAAGAACAGCGATGTCGCGAGAATTGTCAAAGAAGAAGGCGAGCGGATGATCGCGGCTATACCCCAAGGCTCCCATGTTGTGACTTTGGATATTCCCGGCAAATCCTGGACGACGCCCGAATTGTCTGAAGCGATGCAACGTTGGCTGGAAAGCGGTCAACATGTCTCGCTGTTAATCGGCGGGCCCGAAGGTCTGGCCGATGCCGCCAAACAGCTGGCGCGGGAGTCTTGGAGCTTGTCGAAACTGACCTTTCCTCATCCGCTGGTGCGTATCGTTGTGGCCGAGCAGCTTTATCGTGCCTGGAGCATCCTCCACAACCATCCCTATCATCGCTAATGACTGCACAAATTATTCTCGCTTCAGCCTCGCCCCGTCGAAAAGAATTGTTGGATCAAATTAAGGTGACTTATAAAGTCAATCCGGTCGATCTTGATGAGACGCCGAGGCCCGACGAAGCGCCGTTGGATTATGTGCAGCGGCTGGCCGCCGAAAAATCTGCGGCCTGTATCGCGCAACTGGGCGACGGTTTGCCGGTTTTGGCGGCCGATACAGCAGTGGTTTTGGACGACCTGATTATGGGCAAACCTAAAGATCGGGACGATGCGCTTGCCATGCTAAGGCAGTTATCCGGTAAAATGCACCGGGTTTACAGTGCAATTTCGTTGAGGGGGCATGAGCACGGTCAGGCGGTCAGTATTACCGAGGTGACTTTCAGGTCGTTGACGGAAGCCGAAATAGAAGCCTACTGGCAAAGCGGCGAACCGGCCGATAAAGCCGGCAGTTATGCCATTCAAGGCCGGGGCGGCGTATTTGTCGAGTCGATTAGAGGAAGTTTTTCCGGCGTGGTCGGTTTGCCGTTGTTTGAAACCGCGGAACTTTTATCCAGGCAAGGCATCAGGTTGTTTAAATGAGTGAAGAAATTTTAATCAATGTTACCCCGCCTGAGACGCGCGTTGCGGTTATTGAGAACGGCGTCCTGCAGGAATTGATCATTGAACGAACCCGGCAACGCGGGTTGGTCGGAAACATCTATAAAGGTGAAGTATGCCGGGTGCTGCCCGGGATGCAGGCGGCTTTTGTCGATATTGGCTTGCCCAGGGCGGCGTTTTTGCATCTTTCCGATTTATGCGCCAAGGATCTGGAAAAAAAAGGTTCGGAAAATATCGAGCATTATCTGCACGAAGGTCAGCACATTATCGTACAGGTGGTCAAAGATCCGTTGGGCAGCAAAGGCGCACGATTGACGACGGAAATATCGATTCCATCGCGGTTCCAGGTCTTTATGCCGTACGCGCAAAACTCCGGCGTGTCTCAGCGGATTGAATGCGAGACCGAGCGAGTCCGGTTAAGAGCCTGTCTTGATGCGTTCAGACTAGAGAACAAATGCGGCGGCTTTATCGCAAGAACAGCGGCGGAATGCGTGGATGAGGCGATATTGATAGCCGATATGACGTTTTTACTGAAACTGTGGGAGTCGATAGCCGCCAAAATCGCCGACGCCAAGCCGAAACAGTTTATCCATAAGGATTTGCCGCTGAGCATCAGAACCTTGAGAGACTTATACCGGGAAGGCATAGAAAGGGTTCGGGTCGATTCGAGGGAGACCTACCATCGTTTGGTTGAGTTTGCGGAGATTTTCGCCCCGGAAATCGTGCCGGTTATCGAGCATTACACAGGCGAATGTCCGGTATTCGATATTTACAGCGTCGAAGATGAAATCCAAAAAGCGCTGGATCGTAAAGTCAACTTGAAATCGGGGGGGCATCTGGTATTCGACCAGACCGAATCGATGACTACGGTCGATGTGAATACCGGCGGCTATGTCGGTGGCCGCAACCTGGAAGAAACTATATTCAAGACCAATCTTGAAGCGGCGCAGACGATTTCCCGGCAACTGAGGTTAAGGAACCTCGGCGGCATCATCATTATCGATTTTATCGATATGCAAAGTGCGGATCATAAAAAACAGGTACTGCAGGCATTCGAGCGCCATTTGGAAAAAGACCACGCGAAAACCAACATTACCGAAGTGTCTGTGCTGGGACTAGTGGAAATGACTCGCAAAAGGACGCGGGAAAGCCTTGAGCATATATTGTGCGAGCCTTGCAGCGCCTGCGGCGGCCGGGGCGTTTTGAAGACCGCGGAATCGATGTGCCTGGAAATATTTCGGGAGATTATTCGCGAAGTCAGGCAGTACAAGGTCAAGAAAATCCTGGTTCTGGCGTCCAATGAAGTGGTGGAAATGCTGCTTGATGAAGAAGCCGATATGCTGGCCGAACTGGAAGTCTTTCTGGGGGTGCGTATCAAGTTCAGGGCAGAGGCTGAGTATAATCAGGAGCAGTATGATGTGGTGTTGCTTTGATTTAATTAAGACGAAAGGCGAAGGGCTAAAGACGAAGATCGTAGGATGGGTAAGGCAAAGCGAAACTCAGCACAAATACGATGTTCGGTTTGATGGGTTTCGCTCACTCTCTACCCATCCTGCGGGGTTACGTGGGTTTGCACGGGTTCCCAAGCTCCAGCTTGGGAACCTCCCATATGGCGAAGCTCCAGCTTCGCGAGACAGGAAGCTAGAGCTTCCAGTACTGAATTCCCCAGCTGGAGCTTGGGAACTAGAAATTTTTTAGTCTTTAGCCATGAACCTTTCGCCTTTTGCCCTTCGCCTGTTTTTGTGATCCATCATATTAAACGTGCCACCCGGCACCTCATCTTCTGGTCTTTGATCGCGGCGGCTATAGGCTTGACTGGCGTACGTCTGCTATTGTCAGGGATTGAACACTATAAGGCCGACTTGGCGGTCAATATCAGCGCACTGGTCGGTACGCCGGTAACCATTGGCCATCTGGGCGCAAATATGCGCGGTGTTAATCCGCAGCTGGTGTTAACAGACATCGCCATTTCATCGGTCGCCTCTGCCGGAAGTGAAAAACCCGCTATCGAGTTTAATGAAATACGTCTGGGCATTAACTTGTTGGATATGCTGGTCAGCCGGGATTTATTGTCATCGTCCTGGGTCACGTTAGTGGGTGCCAAGCTGTCTATTAAACGGCAGCAAGATGGCAGTATCGTTGTTGTCGGCTTAAAAGCCAGTGACGGGCAGCCGCAGTGGTTGTTGCAGGGCGGAAAGTACGAAGTTTTGCAAAGCGAAGTTAGCTGGCAGGACCAAACAAGCAATAGCCGGCCGCTGTTGTTCAAGGGGGTGGATCTGGCGATTCGCAATGATGGCGAGCGCCACCGGCTTAATATGTGGGTCAAGTTGCCGGAAAAAATCGGCGATACATTAAGATTGTCGATGGATTTTGAAGGCAATATTTTTGAGCCTTCAACCATCCAGGGGCGCATTTATATCGATGGAAAGTCCGTCAACTGGCCTGAGTTGGCGGCGCTTGGACTATCTCAGTCCCATGCCACGGCCTTGGATCGAATCAATATCAATTCCGGTACCGGCGATTTTAAAATCTGGGGCGATTGGCGGCAGTCGCAACTGGCGTCGATGGATGTGGATGCTGACATTCAACAGATGGCACTGGTTCGGCAGGACAAGCAGGAGTTTTTTGCCAAACATCTGAAAACCCGGCTGCACTGGGGGACAAATCAGGACGCCAACGGCGCAAACAATCAGTGGCAACTCGATGTAAACGAGTTTTCGCTGGAAACTCAGGACAACTCCAAAGGCGCTGTTAAGAGATGGCCGGCAGCTGTGTTTAGCGTTTCCGGTCAGCGCATGGACGATAATAATGCTTTGCCTAAAATAGCGCTGTTTATTGATCGGCTGGACTTGCAGGAAGCATCCGCGTTGGCGCAGTTTTTCGCCCCCTTGCCGGATGAGCAGGCCAAACTGCTGACGCAAGCCCAGCTGAAAGGAACACTGGAGAGCTTTTCCTTGTTCGCCGACCCGGATGCAAAATCGGTGGCGCTGAACGGCAGGTTTGCCAATATCGGCGTTGCGTCGTTGCTGTCGGTTCCCGGCATAGAGAACCTGACTGGTCGCATAAAGGGCAGCGAGAAGCAGGGCGCTATTACCCTTGCGACTGAAGATGCCTGGCTGACCGGGCCGGATTTGTTCCGTGAACCCTTGCCGGTCAAACGGCTTCAAGGAACACTCGCTTGGCAGCAAGCGTCTGAACATGTCTTGTCCGTATCCAGCTCAATGATTGAACTGGATTCCTTGAGCTTCCAGAGCTCAACCCGATTTCACCTCGATATTCCCGAAACCGGCAAGCCCGTGTTTATGGATCTGCAAAGCGCATTTGCCGGTGAGGACGCACGCGAGGTCAGCCATTATTTGCCTGTGGGTATTATGGATGAAGACGTCGTTGCCTGGCTGGATCGCGCCTTTGTCAGTGGGCGCATGACTAACGGCGGCTTGCTGGTTCACGGTAATTTGGGCGATTTTCCGTTTACCACTGAGCCGGGCGTTTTTGAAGCGGTGTTTACCGGAGAGCAGTTCGATCTGTCATACGATTCGGGATGGCCTGATATAACCGGTATGAATGCCGAAGTCATGTTTTCACAGGGCGGCCTGAAGGTGAACGTCCTGCAAGGGCAATCCGATAACGTGATCATTAAACAAGCCGAAGTCAACATTCCTTCGCTAAATACCAGCAAACAATTGCTGATTCAGGGCGAGGCAGAAGCGGGGATAGACCAGGTTTTGGCCTTTATGCAGCATACGACGCTCAGTTCTCGTGTGGATTCTGTGCTGGAAGCGATCACCCCGCAAGGCGATACCCTGGTGGCGCTGGATCTTAAAATTCCCTTGATTGACGGCGCGCCCACCAAAGTCGATGGAACGGCGCAGTTGAAAGATGCCAAGCTGATGGTCAAGTCGCTGGCTTTGCCGGTCAGTAAAATTAACGGCGTACTCAAATTCAATGAGCAGGGCGTATATAGCGACACCATCCATGCTTCCGCCTTGGGCCATCCGATAGAAATCGATATTAAAAGTTCGGACATCCAAACCACCGTCAATGTGACGGGGCGCGCCGGGGTTGGAGACCTAAAGGCGCAATTTGACCTGCCTTGGTGGAAAATTGCCAAAGGTGCGACAGACTATCGGTTAAAGCTGGAGTTGCCTTATGGGGACATCGCCCCAACGCTGGTTGTGGAATCGATGCTGTCCGGCGTATCGCTGGATTTGCCGGAGTCATTGGCCAAAACGCAAGAACAAAGCATTCCTTTGTCACTGACGTTCAATCTGGGCGACAAGCTGTTATTGCCGATGCTGTTAGATTACGACAATAAACTGAAAGCGGCGATTCAATTGGATACCAACCAAAAAACCATTTATTCGGGGCATGTCCTGATGGGTTCAGGCGAGGTCGCACAGAGTCAGGACGCAGGATTAAAGCTGGAGATCAACCGCGACCGGCTTGCGCTGCAAGACTGGTTGGGTATGGCAGCAGCTCAAGGTGCGGGAGACGGCATCAGGGAGCTGAAAATTCATAGCGATCATGCCTTGTGGAAGAACACCGAACTAGGCGTTTTCGATCTGGCCTTGAAGCACACCGGCAACAATTGGGCCGGAGTGATAGACAGCCCGATTGCCAAGGGGAAAATCCAGATTCCTGCCGACTTCACCAATCCGCCGGGAGCGGATTTGAGCGCTCAGGGACAGCCCGGCATGATCGGTACGGGCAGAATCAGCCTGGACATGGCGTTACTGGATCTTTCGGCATTAAAGCAGGCCGGGTCGAAAGAGGCTTCGGCCCCGCAGACCTTATCGCCGGAGCTTATGCCGTTGCTGACCGTCACCAGTCAAAAAACGCTGTGGCAGTCGGTTGATTTGGGTCGGTTATCATTGGAAACCGAGCGTATACCGGGAGGCATGGGTTTTAACAACGTAGAGCTGGCCGGGGAAAATCAAAAGCTGGCCTTGTCTGGCCAATGGAAAGCAAGCGGCGGGGGATCGGTCACGCATACTGAAGGCCATTTGGATGTGCCTCGAGCGGGGCCGCTGCTGACCCAGCTCGGTATTACCAAGGATCTGGCCGATACCAGCGCAGCCGTTGATTTCAGCGTGGTCTGGAGCGGGGCTCCGTACCAATTCTCGTTGGCGGGATTGAAAGGCAAAGTGGACGTTAATTTTAAAAACGGACGCATTCTAAGCATAGAACCGGGATTCGGCAGAATACTGGGCATGCTGGCGCTGGCCCAGTGGATAAAGCGGGCGCAACTCGATTTCAGCGATATTTACCAAGAAGGTCTGACCTTTAACAGCATCAAGGGGCATTTTAATTTGGCAGGCGGAATCGCATCGACTCATGATTTGGTCGTCGATGCCGTTCCTGCAAAAATTGCCATCAGCGGGGATACTGATCTTGTCGGTCAAACCGTTGATCACATCGTCGATGTCACGCCTAAAAGTGCCGACGCCGTGCCTATTGCTGGTACAATTATGGGTAAAGTAGCGGCCTTGGTTGGGCGATCTTTGACGGGTAAAAGTCAGGAAGGATTTTTCTTCGGGTCCCAGTATCTGGTAAAAGGAGCCTGGGGAAATGCCCAAATCATTCCGATGCATAAAAATGATGGATTGTTACAAAAAACCTGGGACGGCATTACTAACTTTCCATGGTTAAGACAACAAGATGAGCAATAGAGAGACAAATATGAACAGATGTGCGGCCATACAAATGGCATCAAGCCCCAATGTCAGCGCCAATTTGCTGGAAGCCGAAAAGCTGATCGCGGAAGCGGTCAAAGCGGGCGCAAAACTGGTGGCGTTGCCGGAAAACTTTGCGTTGATGGGCGACCATGAACTGGACAAAATCAAAGCAAAAGAAGTCGATGGCTCAGGGCCTATCCAGAATTTTTTGTCATCGGTTGCTAAAAAATATGGGGTCTGGGTGGTTGGCGGCACCATTCCGATCGCGGGCGATGCCGACAATAAAGTGCGGGCGGCATGTCTGGTTTATAACGATCAAGGCGAACGGGTTGCGCGCTATGACAAAGTGCATTTATTTGATGTCAACGTTCCAGGCAGCAACGAGGTTTACCGGGAATCCGACTCTATTGAGCCGGGTTCGGACTTGCTGGTGATTGACACACCTTTCGGCAGGCTGGGCGTCGCGGTTTGTTACGATCTGCGTTTCCCCGAATTTTTCCGCAAGATGGGCATGGACGTACTGGTTATTCCGTCGGCATTCACTGCGGAAACGGGAGCCGCGCACTGGGAATTGCTTTTGCGTGCGCGTGCCGTGGAAAACCTATGCTATGTGATTGCGCCGAATCAGGGCGGCTTCCATCTTAATGGCCGTAAAACTTTCGGGCACAGCATGGTTATCGATCCGTGGGGCGTGGTGCTGGATTGCTACAAAACGGGCGGCGGCTTTGTCTCCGCTGAAATAGACCTGGAGCGTCTGGAAAAAGTGCGAGGCGCATTCCCTGCTTTGAACCATCGTCGTTTTTTTTGAGAAAGCTATGCGCGTAATAGTTAAAAGTTTAGTGCTGATTGTTTTTTTGGTCTCCTGCTCAAGTGCCGAAGAAAAAAGCCGATATCGCGACACCGAAAATCTTGAACGCCCGCCAACGGTGGCTAAAAGTAGCCCGCCACAGGAGCGCACTGTCGATAACAGCTCGATTCCTAAGAAAAAAGACCGCACCGGCCTGGGCTCGGACGTTTACCAGAGTTCGCCAGCGCAGCTGACGATCAAGCAGCCTTTTGGCGAGGCATGGAACACCTTAAGCCGGGCATTGAAGCAAAGCGGTATCAAGATAACGGATCATGAGCGCGATAAGGGGCTGTATTATGTTAGCCAGGAAGCCGATAGAACTGGATTTTTTGCAAAAGCGACTGCGTTTTTAAGCGCTGATCCGACCATTTATCTGCTGACCGTCAAGGACGAAGGTGAAGAAACAACGGTGACCGCAACCGCAGCCAATGCGACCGAACAAAGCAGTGCGGGCAAAGACGGTACGTCGAGTCCCTCTGCCGAAGGCGCGGAAGACCTGTTGCAGACATTGTTTAAAACTTTGCGCGATAAGCTGGAAGAAGAATGACGAAAAGGCGAAAGGCAAAGGGCGAAAAATACATCGTTCTGCTTCTTTCGCCCTTCGCCTTTAGCCCTGTGCCTTTCACCCTAAACTTTTATTTTTGATTAATTGATGGAAATACTAAACCTTGCAAGACAAGCTATCTTAATGCCTGCCGGCATTCAGGATGGCGATATTGAAAAGATTATGGGCCGGTTGCTCAGTTCGCCGGTTGATGCGGCGGATATTTATTTTCAATCCAGCCACTTTGAATCTTGGGTCATGGAAGGCGGCATCATTAAAGAAGGCAGTCATAGTATCGAGCAGGGTGCCGGAGTACGGGCAGTCTGCGGCGAAAAAACCGGCTTTGCCTACAGCGACCGGATTGAATTGCCGGTGCTGCTGGAAGCGGCTAATAATGTTAAAGCCATCGTCCGGCAAGGACAGGACGCAGATCCCTTGCATTGCAAGGTCAGCACCAAAGCCGCTGCTTGGCCGATGTATTACGCGACGCAAAATCCGTTAAAATCGCTGGAAGATCAGCAGAAAATCGATTTATTGCGCAGGGTGGACAGCGAAACCCGCAAACTGGACAGCCGCATTGAAGAGGTTATCGTCAGCTTGGTCGGCGTGCATGAGCATATCCTGGTGGCGCGGCAAGACGGTTCGTTGGTTGCCGATGTACGGCCTTTGGTGCGGATGAATGTAACGGTCATCGTCGAACAAAACGGTCAGCGCGAACAGGGCAGCATGGGCGGCGGCGGGCGTAGCGATTACAATTATTTTATCGACCAAGATACCGCAGTGGCATACGGCCGCGAAGCTGTCAGACAAGCGTTGGTCAACTTGGAAGCAGTCGAGGCCCCGGCCGGTAATATGACCGTCGTGTTGGGTTCGGGTTGGCCGGGCATCTTGCTGCATGAGGCGATCGGTCACGGCCTGGAAGGTGACTTTAACCGCAAAGGCACGTCGGCATTCAGCGGCCGCGTCGGCGAACGGGTGGCATCCGATTTATGCACGGTGGTTGATGACGGCACCCTGCCGGGACGGCGCGGCTCGTTAAGCATCGACGATGAAGGCACGCCGACCGAAAAAACCGTTTTGATCGAAAACGGCATACTCAAAGGCTACATGCAGGACAACCTCAACGCCCGGTTAATGGGCGTTAAGCCTACCGGTAACGGCCGACGCGAATCCTACGCCCATCTGCCGATGCCGCGCATGACCAACACCTACATGCTGCCGGGGCAGCACGATCCCGAAGAAATCATCAGATCGGTAAAAAACGGTTTGTATGCCAAAAATTTCGGCGGCGGGCAGGTCGATATTACTTCCGGCAAATTCGTTTTTTCCGCCAGCGAAGCTTATTTGATCGAAAACGGCAAAATAACCCGTGCCGTTAAAGGCGCGACGTTGATAGGCAACGGTCCTGATGTGTTAACCAAAGTGTCGATGGTCGGCACCGACTTGGCGCTGGACAGCGGCGTCGGCACCTGCGGCAAGGACGGGCAAAGCGTGCCGGTCGGCGTCGGGCAGCCTACGTTGAAAATTGACGGATTGACGGTTGGCGGGACGAGTGTTTAGGCATGAATTCATGTCAAACACGAAAGTCATGTAGGGTGCGCATCGCGCACCATTTTTCTACACAGAATTAGAGAACACAGTGCAAAATCACGAACAAATCAACCGCTTAAAAAATACCGTCCAAGACATACTGGACGAAGCTGTAAAACAGGGTGCCAGCGCCGCAGAAGCGGGCTTGAGCCAGGAAAACGGCTTGTCCGTATCGGTGCGTCTGGGGGATGTCGAAACCATAGAGCATCATTGCGACCAGGGCTTGGGCGTGACCGTTTATTTCGACAAGCGCAAAGGCTCTGCCAGCACCACCGATCTGTCGACCGCTTCGATCAAGGAAACGGTCAGCGCGGCATGCAGCATTGCCCGTTACACCAGCGAAGATGAGTATTCAGGACTGCCGGAACCGGAGCTGTTAGCTACCGAATTCCCCGATCTTGATCTTAACCACCCGTGGAATATTGGCGTCGATGGTTCGATTGCGCTGGCCATTGAATGCGAAGATGCGGCTCGCTCTTATCATGAGGAAATCAGCAATTCCGAAGGCGCATCGGTCGATACGCACCAAGGTATTCGGGTGATGGGCAACTCGCTGGGTTTTCTTCAGGGCTACGCTTCAACCCGTCATTCCTTGAGCTGCTCGGTATTGGCGCAACGCGGCGACAGCATGCAGCGCGATTACTGGTACACCGTGGCAAGAAATGCGCGCGATTTGGAATCCGCTGTCGACGTGGGCAACAAAGCGGCCGAGCGGACTCTCCGGCGTTTGCAGGGCCGCAGTCTAAGCACACGGCAGTGTCCGGTGCTGTATTGTGCGGAAGTCGCTTCCGGTTTGCTGGGGTCGTTTATCGGCGCAATCAGCGGCGGCAATCTATACCGCAAGTCGTCCTTTTTGCTGGACGCATTGGATAGCCAGGTTTTCCCGGAATTCGTCCGCATCCACGAGCAGCCTTTTTTGAAAGGCGCTTTGGGCAGCGGGGCGTATGACGGCGAAGGCGTTGCCACCCAAACACGCGATATCGTCAGCGACGGTGTTTTGCGCGGCTATGTGTTGAGCACCTATTCCGCCCGCAAGCTGGGACTGCACAGCACAGGCAATGCCGGCGGCGTGCATAATTTAACCATCGATCCAGGCAAGCTGGATTACCAAGCCCTGTTAAAAGAGCTGGGCACCGGTTTGTTGGTCACCGAGCTGATGGGGCAGGGGGTCAATATGGTGACCGGCGATTATTCGCGCGGAGCCGCCGGGTTCTGGGTGGAAAACGGTGAAATCCAATATCCGGTTGAGGAAATCACCATCGCCGGCAACCTGAAAGACATGCTTAAAAATATCGTCGCGGTGGGCAATGACATCGATTATCGCGGCAATATCCGCACCGGTTCGATACTGGTCGAGCGGATGTCGATTGCCGGGGAATAAGGGCAACTTGCCGCAAGTTCTTTTCTAATGGCGTTGATATTTTAGAAGTAAGCATGCGGACTTTTGCTTTCACCCAATTGCAGACAGTTCAGATTGTTTACCAGACTTCACCGAATGGACGGACTTCGATCTCGGACGACCATGCCGACGACTTTTGTTGCGTGAGGTGGATCACTGCATCAGCAATATTATCCGGTTGAATGAAGTAGTCATCCGGTTTGATCGGCATCAATTTACGCGTGGCGGGGGTGTCCACCACCCCATCCACTATGATGTGAGCGACGTGAAGCCCTGATGGGCCGAGGTGACGCGCCATCGACTCGGCAAGACTCCTTTGTGCAGCTTTTGCAGGAGCAAAGGCCGCCGTTTTTGCGCCGCCCCGACGCGATGCGGTCGCGCCAATGAAGATGATATTGCCATGCTTGTTTTGCTTCATGGACGGAATAACCTGCTTCGATACAAGAAACGCGCCCAGAGCGTTAACTCGCCAACTCTGTTCGAATTCTTCCGGTGTGATTTCTTCAACGGTTTTCCAAACACCGGCACCCGGGTTGAAAATAACGGTATCGACCTCGCCCATTTCCGCACGGATGCTTGTAAACGCATTTTCTATCGAAACGGGATCGGTCGCATCGCATACATACGCCCGAGCATCGTCTATTTTCCTTGCCAGTTCCATTGTAAAATCTGTGCGACGAGCCAGTAGCGCTACTTGGTAGCCCTCCAATCCGAAACGTCGTGCAAAAGCGGCACCGTTACCGGGGCCTACACCCACGATGACGCAAACAGGTTTATTGTGTTGAACGGACATGTTTTATCCTTGCCAATGCGGCGGAGTGGTTTTAACAAAGTAAGGGAGATGCTCAATGCGCTCCATAAATGCAGCCAGTTTAGGGCCGATCAGAGCGCCTGCACCCAACTGTGGCAGACGTTCATGCAGGCGTTTGACCAATGCCAGTAATGGGTAGATGGCAAAATCCGCCGAAGAAAGGGTGCCGACAAAATAGTCGTCGTGTAGAGCATCTTCAACATAGCTCAGTTCATGACTTAAATCCTCCAGAGCTAGCGTGATCTCTGCCGGGTCGCCAGCGTTATCTTGACGAAACAGCGTTAACTCCATAAGCCTTCGTAATACCGGGTACAGATAGCTACAGGCTTCCGCCGACAAACGGCGAGCGCTTGCCCTGTCCTTCAGCTTAGACGGAAAAACCGGGTATTCGGGGTAACGTTCCTCCAGATATTCAACGATGGTTAACGCTTCCCAGATGGCGAACCCATCATCGACCAGCGTGGGGACTTTGCCATGGGGATTAATGGCTAAATAGTCCGGTTGCTTCAATTCGCCATTTTGCAGCGATAGCAAATTGAATTGATAGGGAAGTTGTTTGTGCTCAAGTACCAGCCACACGTTCCATGAAAAAGGCGATCCCGAGCCGTAGTAAAACTTAATGCTCATAAGAAATCAACTTTTAGCAGAGTCAACGCCAGCGTTATTTGGCAGAAGAATCCAGTGGTGAAGGCAAGTGTACGCACCACCGGAATTGCCGCGACGTAAGCAAGCACATGAATAAGCCGGGCAAAAAAATACACCATGCAAGCGCCGGCTGTGGACGAAGTGCCGGTGCCGGTTAATTGGATCGCCAACACCAA
>DATBQC010001001.1:0-9436 GCA_036561065.1 Methylobacter sp.
CTGATCGTTTCTGGATTGAGAGGCCATCAACTGATAAAAAAGCACTTACTTTCGGTCAAGGTAGTCATTATTGCTTGGGGGCTAAATTGGGAGCCATTGAGGTAGAAGTCGCAGTGGAAACATTATTTCGCCGCTTACCGAATTTGACTATCGATAATGTAGATCAATTAAAGTGGGAGCCGACCTGGGTATTTAAAGGCTTGGAATCTTTACCTGCCAGATGGTAGAAATAATATCTTCTACGACAGGTAAGGGGTATTATCGGGGTTGGCTTGCAGAGTAAGCTATACTGAAAGTGTAAGTTTGGCGTAATGATGATTTTTGGGACTTCTACCTTTAAACACACAGCTGACATGAATAAAACATCTTACCCTGATGACTGGCCTGACATAGATACCAAGCTCTACAATAGATCAGTCAAATTGTTTAATGCGGTCAAAAACATGTTGAGCGTCAGGCTTGATCTGCACGCCGACCCGCAGTTCATGGAAGGCGACATCTTTTTATTCAATCATTTTTCCCGGTTTGAAACATTCATACCGCAGTTTCTTATTTACGAGCAAACCGGGGCTTACAGTTGTGCGATTGCTTCCGGAGAGTTCTTTAAAGAAGACAATGTGCTGTCGCGTTATTTAAAACATGTCGGCGTTTTCCCCCACAACCATGATCGTTTGTTTCCGTTGCTGGCCGGGCAGATTCTACGGGGTCGAAAAGTCATTATTTTTCCTGAAGGCGGCATGGTCAAAGACCGGCGGGTTATCGATAAACGCGGGCATTACAGTATTTATTCGCGGATTACCGGCAATCGGCGCAAGCTGCATACGGGGCCGGCTGTTTTAGGGCAGGGCGTAGAAACCTTCAAAGCGGCTATCCGCCATGCCCATAGTCAAAACGATGTTGCGCTGCTTCGGCAATGGAAGGATGCGCTGCAAATCGACAGTGTTGATCAACTGATAGCTGTAGCTAATAAGCCGACGCTGATGGTTCCTGCCAATATTACTTTTTATCCGATCCGATCCTCTGAAAACCTGCTGTTTAAAGGTGTTGAGCTGTTTTCTGACGGCCTGAGCTTGCGCCAATCCGAGGAATTGCTGATTGAAGGCAATATCATGCTGAAAAATACCGACATGGATATACGCATGGGCACCCCTGTCGATCCTTGTTGTGTCTGGGACTGGCGCACCCGCTATCTGATGAATAAAGTCGTTCCCGAAATTAACACGATAGACGACGTTTTTACGTTCAATTCCCGGCCTAAAAACTGGCGACAACGTTTACTGGGCAAATATTTTATAAAAAACGCCCAATGTTCCCGGGATCGATACATGGAAGGCATTTATGCCAATGTTACGATCAATTTAAGCCATCTGGCGGCAACACTGATCATGCATTACGTCGGTCAGGGGCAGACGCATATTGAGAAAGACAAGTTCTATAGCATCCTGTATATCGCCATCAAGCATTTGCAAAACAATACGGTGATTCATTTACACCGAAGCCTGCTCAATCCCGATGATTACAGCGATTTATTTAAGGCGACTAACAAACGTTTCGAACAGTTTATGAGTGCAGCAAAAGAAGTCGGCCTGATCAAAGAAGATGAAAACTGTTATCATTTTTTGGCCAAGCTGTGTGTCGAGTCCGACTTTGACAGCATCCGCCTGGAAAATCCGATAGCCGTTTACAGCAACGAAGCAGCACCGCTGCATACGGTTCTCGATGTCCTGATTGATGCGATAGGCGAATATTCAAATACCGACCCAGATAAATTGGCTGCTTGGCATTTCGAAGATGAATGTCGCACACTGGCATGGGAAAAGCAGGCGTATTCAAAAGCTATGTTTGCTGACATCAGCCATGTTGAAGCGGCCGTTGCCGACCCCTCGCCTTTTTTCATCCAGCCGCCTGTTGCCAATGGTTTTGGTGTATTACTTGTTCACGGCTTGCTCGCCAGTCCAGCTGAGTTAAGAGCTTATGGCGGATATCTGGTTAAACAAGGTTATACGGTATTGGGTATTCGGCTGAAAGGTCACGGTACATCGCCCCATGCGTTACGCGATCAGAGCTGGGAGGACTGGTACGGTTGTGTGCAACGAGGTTTCAATATACTTAAAGTGCATTGCCCGCGTATTTTTGTTGTCGGTTTTTCAACAGGCGGTACTTTGGGGTTAAAACTGGCCGCTGAACACTACCCTGAAATGGTTGGCGTCATCGCCGTTTCGGTGCCGTTAAAATTCGTCAATCCTGCTTTTATGCTGGTGCCTTTGCTGCATGGCACCAACAAGTTGGTCGGCTGGATGTCAGCCTTTGAGGGTGTAAAGCCTTTTATCGATAATGAACCGGAACACCCCACCATTAACTATCGCAATACGCCGGTCAGGGCGCTTTATGAGCTGAGACTGCTAATTGCGCAGCTTGATGAGTTACTGCCGAAGATTACCATCCCTGCGTTGATTATGTATGCCGATGAGGATCCTGTTGTCTCTCCCAAAGGTGCGCCGATCATTATGGCTAAACTGGGTTCCAAACATAAGCAAATCCACGCCATTAAATCCGATCGCCACGGCATTTTAATGGAAAACATCGGCGGCACCTGGGCCGTGATTGATGGTTTTTTAAATGAGTTAATAAATATATCGTAGGGGCAAGCCCTTGTGGTTGCCCTAGCCTAATGAGGGGCAGGCACAAGACCTGCCCCTACGATGCGGAAAAATAAATATAATAAGGGGCAGAAAATGAAAAATGTAGTTATCGCAGGGTATTGCAGATCGCCTTTTACACCGGCGCAGAAAGGCCAATTGGCTAAAGTCAGGTCTGATGATTTTACCGCACAGGTCATTAAAGGCTTAATCAATCAAACCGGCGTTGCCCCTCAGGATATTGAAGATTTGATTTTAGGCTGCGCGTTTCCGGAAGGCGAGCAGGGAATGAATCTGGCCCGATTAATCGTGCATCTTGCCGGGTTGCCTATTTCTGTAGCGGGCACCACCATTAACCGCTTCTGCGGCTCTTCAATGCAGGCCATACATAATGCGGCAGGCATGATCCAAATGAATGCCGGGGAGGTATTTATCTGTGCCGGTGTCGAATCGATGAGCCGGGTGCCGATGGGCGGCTTCAATTACCTGCCCAATCCAGGGCTTTACAAAGCCTATCCCCAAGCCTATATCGGCATGGGAGAGACCGCGGAAAATCTGGCCATGCAATACCATATCGACCGCTTAGCCCAGGAAACTTTCGCTTTAGCCAGCCAGCAAAAAGCGGGAGCGGCTCAGCAAAACGGATTGTTCTCCACTGAAATTATCCCGATTATGCGCGCTGACGGTGAAACCGTTCAATATGACGGTTGCATCAGGGCGGATTCCACGCTTCAGGCATTATCCGAATTGCAACCGGCCTTTCTTAAAAATGGCAGCGTGACAGCCGGAACGTCCTCGCCTTTAACCGATGGCGCGGCCGCCGTATTGGTGTGCAGCGAGAAATACGCGGATGCCCACGGTCTGGAGAAGTTCGCCAGAATCAAAGCTATCGCCGTATCCGCTTGCGCGCCTGAAATCATGGGCATAGGGCCGGTCGGCGCTACCCATAAAGCTTTGCGGCGTGCCGGTTTGAGTTTACAGGACATCGACATCGTCGAGCTGAACGAAGCGTTTGCCGCACAATCATTGGCCGTCCTTAAAGATTTGCCGATCCCGTTGGAAAAGTTGAATCTGGACGGCGGCGCGATTGCATTAGGTCATCCGCTGGGCGCATCAGGTGCCAGAATTACCGGCAAAGCCGCCAGCCTGCTGAAACGGGAAAACAAACAGTTTGCCCTCGCCACCCAATGTATCGGCGGAGGTCAGGGTATCGCGACTATTTTGGAGGCTATCTGATGAATATCCGGAAAGTTGCGGTGATAGGTGCCGGGGTGATGGGTGCCGGTATCGCTGCCCATATCGCCAACGCCGGTATCCCGGTCTATTTATTGGATATTGTTCCCAAGGATGCCGATAACCGGAACAGCATTGCTGAATCAGCCATCGCAAAGATGCTTAAAGCCGACCCTGCGCCGTTCATGCATAAAAACAACGCCCGCTTGGTCACGCCGGGTAATATTGAAGACCATTTGTCATGGCTGACCGATGTCGATTGGGTGATTGAAGCGGTGGTTGAAAACCCGGCTATCAAACAATCGCTGTACCAAAAATTGGATAATATCTGCCGCCCCGATACCCTGATTTCATCGAATACCTCGACACTGCCGCTGAAACTGTTAACCCGCGACATGCCGGACAGCTTTAAACAGCGCTTCATGATTACCCATTTTTTCAACCCACCCCGTTATATGCGTCTGTTGGAACTGGTTTCGGGGGCCGAGACACGGCCGGAACTGGTTGCGATGGTCAGCCGTTTTGCCGATACCCATCTAGGTAAAGACAGCGTTATCTGCAAGGATACGCCGGGATTTATCGGCAACCGTATCGGCATATACTGGTTGCAAAGCGGTCTGCTGGAAGCGATCAAACTGGGTTTAACCGTGGAGCAGGCCGACACGGTGATGTCTGCGCCGTTCGGCATACCGAAAACCGGTGTATTCGGGCTTCTGGATCTGGTCGGACTCGACCTGATTCCGCATATTCTGGACGGCATGAAACTGGCTTTACCCAAGGAAGATGCGTTTCATCAGGTCAATTTTCTGCCCGAACTGGTTCAGACCATGATAGCCGATGGTTACACCGGCAGGAAAGGCAAGGGCGGTTTTTATCGTCTGCATGAAACCAACGGAAAGCGCGTTAAGGAATCGATTAACCTGCAAACCGGTGCTTATCAGACTAGCGAAAAATTCGTTTTGCCGGTAATACCAAAAACTCAAGATGAGCTGAGGGCTTTTTTATCGAGTGAAGATGTCATCTGTCAGTATGTATGGACGGTGTTATCCAATACCTTGGCTTATAGCGCCAGCCTGATTCCCGAAATCGCCGATGACATCGTCGCCGTCGATACCGCGATGCGCCTGGGTTATAACTGGAAGTACGGGCCGTTTGAGCTGCTGGATAGGATTGGCGTGGATTGGTTTGTTGATCGATTGCTTGCAGAAAACCGCGAGGTGCCGCCGTTGCTGGCAACCGTAGGGGCGGGCCTTGTGCCTGCCCTTTCTGCGCCAGCCGTATCAGGGCAACCACAAGGGATTGCCCCTACGAGTCGCAGTCTATACAAGGTCGATTCCGGCAAACGTTTGTTTGTAGATTTATCCGGCAATTACCAGCCTGTCCGCCGAACAGACGGCATCTTGCTGCTTTCCGAGATTAAACTATCGGCTCCGGCCATACTGGAAAATCTATCGGCCAGTCTTTGGGATATTGGTGATGGCGTTGCCTGCCTGGAATTTCACAGCAAAATGAATACGCTGGATATGGACAGCTTGGCGATGGTTCGGCAAAGCGTCGAAAAGGTCAAAGCTGATTTTTCGGCATTGGTTATCCATAACGATGCCGACAATTTCTCGGCCGGAGCTAATTTAACTTTGTTGGTGAAAGCTATTCACGGGCAAGACTGGTCTGCGGTAGAGCAATTGATCAAGCAGGGACAACAGACGTATCAGGCTTTGAAGTATGCGCCGTTCCCAGTGGTTGCAGCGCCTTCAGGATTGGCTTTGGGCGGCGGCTGCGAAATCCTGCTGCATTGCGATGCAATACAAGCTCATGCCGAACTGTATGTCGGTTTGGTAGAAGTGGGTGTGGGCCTAGTTCCGGGTTGGGGCGGCTGCAAGGAATATCTGCACCGCTGGTTGGAATTTGCAAGACGTCCCGGCGGTCCTATGCCTGCGATAGCCCAAGCTTTCGAAACGATAGGCATGGCCAAGGTGTCCAAATCGGCGGCGGAAGCCAAGGAACTGCTGTTTTTATCCACCACCGACGGTATTACCATGAACAAAGACCGTCTATTGGCCGATGCCAAAGCCAAAGCGCTGAAGCTGGTGCCTGATTATACGCCGCCTACACCTTGTATTTATCCTTTGCCCGGAGCCAGCGCTAGAGCGGCAATAGATATAGTGATCAATAATTTTAAACAGGCAGGCAAAATAACGGATTATGACGTGGAAATTTCGCAGCAATTGGCGGATGTGCTTAGCGGCGGGCAGTGCGACATCACCGAACCGCTGAGCGAAGACGATTTGTTAAACCTGGAACTGAAGGCATTTTTGCATTTAGTTAGGCAACCGGGCACTCTGGCGAGGTTAGAGTATTTATTTAAAACAGGTAAGCCGTTACGTAATTGACGCGCAACTACTCAGCGGTTAGAAAAATAATTAACATCTGCTGAGACATTAACTTAAGGAACATCTCATGATCTGGTTAATTTCATTAGTTATTATCGCCGGCGTTCTAGCTTATGTCAGGGCTTCGCTACGCTGGACTACGCTGGTTTTGTTCGGATGGTTAGGGCTTTATTCCTTGGCGGCGGGGGACGGTTTTTTTGTATTCCTGCTCTGGCTTGTTTTCGACGCGGTTTTTATCTCGCTCAATTTTCCGGCTATCCGCAAAAAAGTATTCAGCAGCTTTGTTTTTAAGATTATGAAACAGATGCTGCCGCAAATGTCGCAGACCGAACGCGAAGCGCTGGAAGCGGGCAATACCTGGTGGGATGCCGAGCTGTTTTCCGGCAATCCCGATTGGAAAGTATTGTTGGATTTGCCCGCTGCGAAACTGAGTGCCGAAGAACAAGCCTTCATCGACGGGCCGGTAGATACGCTGTGCAGTATGTTGGATGACTGGGACATTACCCGCAACCGCTTCGATCTGCCGGAAGAAGTTTGGGGCTATATCAAACAGCATAAATTCTGCGGCATGATTATCCCGA
Organism: Methylobacter sp.; assembly: GCA_036561065.1. Lineage (GTDB taxonomy): Bacteria > Pseudomonadota > Gammaproteobacteria > Methylococcales > Methylomonadaceae > Methylobacter_A. The sequence goes on from DATBQC010001001.1 coordinate 6,844, forward strand.
AGCAATACGGCGGCCTGGAGTTTGGCGAGTACGCGCATTCCGAAGTGGTGATGAAAATTTCCAGCCGCAGCAGCACCGCCGCTGTCACCGTCATGGTACCTAATTCCCTCGGCCCAGCCAAATTACTGCTGGCTTACGGCACCGAGCAGCAGAAAAACTATTATCTGCCGCGTCTGGCAACGGGTAAGGAAATCCCCGCGTTTGCGCTGACCGGTCCCCATGCAGGCAGCGATGCCGGGGCCATGCCCGATACCGGCGTGGTCTGTTACGGCAAATTCGAAGGCAAGGACAAAGTGCTGGGCATACGTCTCAACTGGGACAAACGTTATATCACCTTAGGCCCGGTCGCTACGGTGTTGGGTCTGGCATTCAAGCTTTACGACCCGGAATATTTGATCGGCGACAAGGAAAACATCGGCATTACTGTTGCCCTGATTCCCACCGATACCGCCGGTGTTTCGATCGGCAGACGTCACTTCCCGCTGGATTCCGCGTTCCAGAACGGCCCGAACTGGGGCAAAGACGTATTTATCCCGATGGACTGGATCATCGGCGGCGTCGAGCAGGTCGGCAACGGCTGGAAGATGCTGATGCAATGCCTGGCTACGGGTAGGGCGGTGTCTTTGCCTGCGCTCAGCACCGGCGCGTCGAAAATGGTCAGCCGCAATTCCGGCGCTTATGCCCGTATCCGTAAACAGTTCAACCTACCGATCGGCGAATTTGAAGGCATTGAAGAGCCGCTGTCGCGCATCGCCGGGCAAACCTATATTATCGATGCCGCGCGCAAGGTGACTGCCGCCGCGTTGGATGATGGACAAAAGCCGTCGGTTATTTCGGCGATTATCAAATACGAACTCACCGAAAGAATGCGCCGTGTCGTTAACGACGGTATGGACATCCAAGGCGGTTCCGGTATTTGCCTGGGGCCTAAAAACTATCTCGGCCGCATGTACCAAGTGATTCCGGTCAGCATTACCGTCGAAGGTGCCAATATCCTGACCCGTACCATGATGATTTTTGGACAGGGTGCGGTGCGGTGCCATCCCTACATCCAAAGAGAAATGGAAGCTTTAGGCCAGGACAATCCGGAATTGGCGTTGCAGCAGTTTGATCAAGTCCTGTTTGAACATATCGGTTCGGTGCTGCACAATCTGGCGGCAGGCTTTTGGTTGGGATTGACCAACGCCCGTTTTGTCGAGGTGCCGGGTGATCAAAACACCCAAGGGTATTTCCGGCAGATTGCCAGACTCAGCGTCGGCTTTGCGTTGGTTGCGGATTTTGCACTGCTGACGCTGGGCGGTTCGCTTAAGCGCAAGGAACGCATTTCCGGGCGCTTTGCCGATGTGCTGAGCAATCTCTATTTGTGTTCCTGCGTGCTTAAAAATTACCAGGATCAGGGCAGTCCCAAAGACGATTTGCCTTTGCTGCATTGGGCCTGCCAACAAACTCTGCACCGCGCCCAGCAATCTTTGCTGGCTATTTTCCATACCTTGCCGATGCGTATCCCAGCCTATTTGTTAAGAGCCGTGCTTTTCCCCGGAGGCAAACCCTACTCACCGCCTGCTGATTATTTGGTACACCAAACTGCGGCGCTGCTGTTGAAAAACTCTCCTACTCGCGACCGCCTAACCTGCGGCATATATGTCAACCATAAGCCCAATGACGTAACCGGCAGAATTGAAGTTGCCTTTCAGGCCGTACTTGCCTCAATGTCAGTAGAAGCCAAAATTCAGGCCGCACAAAAGCAAAAACAGCTGCCGAAAGGTGCGATTTTGGATGTGCTCGATGCGGCGCTAAGCAAGGCCATTATCAGCAAAAAAGAAGCCGAGCTGATAGTAGACGCCGAAAAGGCGCGGTTTTCAGTTATTAGCGTGGATGATTTTAGCCCTGAGCAGTTGGGGCAGCGGTAAATGGGTAGAACGCGCAGTGAAACCCATCTTACGGGTCATGGTATTATAAGCAAATTGCCGGTATGGATTTCCGCAACTTCGATCTTGTCTTTCTTGGAGTACCCTGAATGCGTCCATCAATAGTCCTGCAAACTCACCGCGACGCGATCCGCGAAATCGCCCTGCGCCATCGGGTCAAGAACGTGCGGGTGTTCGGCTCGGTGCTGCACGGCGATGACACCGAAGACAGCGACCTGGATTTGCTGGTCGATCCTACACCGGAAACCACTCTGATGGACATTGCCAAGATTCAGGTTGAAGTCGGCCAGTTACTTAATATTACAGTTGATGTGTTGACGCCTAGAGCGCTACCCGACAAATTTCGCGACCAAGTGATAAACGAGGCCCAGCCGGTTTGAGTAAAAAAGACATTCAGCGTATTCCCGATTACCTTGAGCATATTGTCGAAGCGATTGAGCGCATCCATCGATACGTTGATGATTTAGATGAGGTTGCGTTTTTGCAGGATGAAAAAACACAAGATGCCGTGATCAGAAACTTTGAGATTATTGGCGAAGCATCGCGCAACATTGAGCGTTATCATCCGGCTTATGCCCAGTCGCATTCTGAAATACCCTGGATCTTCATGTACACCATGCGTAACCGTATTGCCCACGGGTATTTCAAAGTGGATTTTGAACTGG
>DATBQC010001002.1:0-1650 GCA_036561065.1 Methylobacter sp.
AATAGATTGCCCGTTAGAATGCTTTAATTTTGGTATTCTACATCAAACGATTAACATGTAAGCGGCTAAAGCTCAATGCTTTAACGGCCAAGCTATCTAGTGAGTATTTGAATAAAAGGTGATTCCCTTGATTAATAGGCAGTATATCTCATGACGCATTGGCTAATTTTTGTTGAGTTTGTTGCTTTGGCTCTAGTCATCGGTGTGTCCGGTTACTTTCTCTCGCTCTACGGTGATGTCATCGCTGAAAAAACCGGGCTGGGAGGAACTTGGGTCGGAATCGCCATGCTCGCCACGGTTACCTCGTTGCCTGAGCTGGCCACCGGAATCAGTGCAGTGACCTATGTAAATGTCCCGAATATCGCATTAGGCGATGCTTTGGGCAGTTGCGTCTTCAATTTGCTGCTGATCGTGCTGCTGGATTTCCTGCATCGTGGCCCTTCGGTTTACACCCGGATCAGCCAAGGACACATCCTTTCCGCCGGTTTTGGGGTCGTGCTGCTCGGCTTCATGGCGTTCAATCTTATCTTGTACCAACACGACATCAATCTGAAGTTGTATCATGTCGGCCTATACACGCCGATCATTGTGCTGTTTTACATTTTTGCGATGCGCACGGTTTTTCGTTACGAGAAAGCCCAGCGCTTGGCAATCGTGGAAGAAATTGCCGAGCGCTATCCGAACATCAGTTTGGCCAAGGCGCTGGCAGGCTTCTTTTTTGCCGCTGTCGTGGTGGTTTTGGCAGGCAGCAGACTTCCGGTAACGGCTGAACATCTGGCTGAAGCGATGGGCTGGCAACGGAGTTTCGTGGGTACGGTGTTCGTGGCTTTTGCCACCTCTCTGCCCGAAGTGGCGGTCACTATCTCGGCGTTAAGAATCGGGGCGTTGGACATGGCCATCAGCGACTTGTTGGGCAGCAACCTGTTCAATCTGGTCATTATCGCCATTGACGATATGGCTTACTTGAAGGGCCCCCTTCTTTCCAATGTTTCGCCGGTGCATTTGGTTACGATCCAGTCGGCCATCATGATGACCGGCATTGCCATTGTCGGACTCCTGTATAATCCGCAACAACGCTTGTTCAAGACAGTAGGCTGGGGCAGCCTGTTCATGTTCATCATTTATGTCCTTAATCTGTCGGCGCTGTATTTGCAACAAGAGTAGCCCTTAAATAGGCCAGGTATTTTGATCATTACTATCGAATAGTGATTACGGAATGCGCTAATGACAACTTCAAACAAAAAACGGGTTACCATGAACATGCAGGATTGTATATGAGGTGATGTTATGAAAATGCTCGTTTTTTCTTTTATTGTCGGTATTGTTTTGCTCTATTTTTTGAATATAGCGCTATTAAAAACCCCTATACTCGACCTTCATTGGTCAATCCATGCCGGTATCAGGTTTTTGATAGGATTTATTTTACTAGGCGTCAGTTTTTTTTATGCGCACGCCGTTAAATTTAAAAGCGCTGTGTACATAACAGCTTGTATTGTAGCAATAGATTACACCTATGATTACTATGCACACCCCTATAGGTTTAATTTGGAAATAATATTCCACGGAATTTTTATGATGATATGGGGGGCGATTTTGGGCTATCTGACAGCAAAATATATAAAAGAGCGATTAATGCGTGATTAATTGATT
>DATBQC010001003.1:0-2218 GCA_036561065.1 Methylobacter sp.
CTGTTTGAAGGGCATTTCAAACGCAACTATGTACATGTACGCGATGTTTCACGCGCTTTTCAACATGCTCTTGTCAATCATGACAAAATGAAAGGCCAGATTTATAATGTTGGGCTTTCCGATGCCAACGTTTCCAAAATGGAGCTCTGCGAAATTATCAAAAAACAATGCCCAGATTTCACTATTATGGAAGCACAAATGGGTAAAGATCCAGATCAACGCAACTATATTGTCTCTAACGCTAAAATTGAAGCGACTGGTTTCAAAACTGAGTTTTCTCTAGAGCGTGGAATTGGCGAGTTGATTAAGGGCTACACCATGATTAAAAATTCGTTGTATGGCAATGTCTAAGCAGTATACGTAGTTGCATACTAGGACGCTTCGTGAAAACGTAGCGTCCTTGTTTTTGTATTAACCGAAAAGGACTCGCTCATTGTGACGATTCGAAAGTATGAGGATGACCGTGAATGACTAAAACAAGCATACTTTTACCCTCATTGAGGCCAGAAGCAGTTACACGAGTTGTAAAGGAATTTGCCCTCACTAATCCAACGCAGGATTATGAAATTATAGTAGTCAGTCCATTCGATATCGTCGGGGACAAGGTTGTCCACATACTGGAAAAGGAAAGACGCGGGGTCATGTATGCAATCAACGAGGCTTATAAAATTGCCTCGGGTGAATATATTATTGTTTGGTCAGATGATGCTTCACCCGAAAAGGAATGTCTAGTCCGTATACTGGACTTCGTAAAAGCGCATGATGCGCCATTTGTTGCAACCTTCAGGCGCAAGGATGCCAAAGGGAGAGAAGCAGAACAATGGAGCGTTTACGGAAAGTTATATGCTGGCTGGCTTTGCGCCTCCAGAAAAACACTGCAGATGGCGGGTGGCCTTTTTGATCCCGGCTATAGAAACTATTGGGCTGATCCGGACTTGTCGCTACGAGTGTGGAGCATAGGAGGCACAGTAGCGGTATGTCCTGATGCATGGATTCAAGTAGTACAAATTGAGGATGAGGTAAAGGCGGACAACCTGAATTCATCTTTCGATATCGACACAAAATTCTTTTTCGACCGATGGCATGCAAAATTGGGTAAAAACTCAGAGCGAATTTGGACTGATATCAACGTTCAGATTCCGCATTCAGTTGGGGGGAAAGTGCGGGCGATGCTGCGCAAGGTGCCTTACTTGAAAAGCATCAAACATTCAGTGTCAAAGTTGTTAGGAAAATGAAGTTGGATACACTTGTATCTTACTATAAAAATGTAGCGGATCTCAGATGTAAAGTCGGCATTCGCTTTCAGCAGATCGTTTCTGGAAACAGTCAACTGGCGCAGATCTTTTTGAAACTGCAGGATAGATCAGCTCCGTTAGTGGACTGTTTGAAAAGCTTATAGCTCATTCCGACTACATAGAATGAGCTACAAACTATTTATTCGATGCCGGCCAGGGGAAAAGACTATTATTTTTGTATACTTTTGAACGGAAATCAGTATTTCAGCAGCCTGCTAAATAGGATGTCTGTTTTTGCTCACATGGGCGTGCCGCATAGGCTGGTCGGCTAGGCTTATAATGAATGAAATGTCGCGATTAACAAAAAATATAATATACAACGTAATTGGTCAGAGCTTCGTTTTAATTCTCGGGTTTGTCTCCGTCAAGTTCATATATAGCAGGCTGGGTGGGGATATAGTCGGTATCATTTATTTTGCTATGATGGCGAATACCACATTGTGCATGATTCTTGAGCTGGGTGTTTGTTCCACGACGGTCAGGGAAGTTTCTGCGAATTACGAAAAAAACCCGACCTACACGCATAAGTTTATACGAGTATTTTCTTCCTTCTACTGGATTTTGTATATTGTGGTCGGGTTACTCATCTATCTGTTCGCACCTCTTTTGGTTGACAAGTGGCTCAAGCTGCAGGGGCTCGATTTGGCAACTGCTGTATCCGCATTGCGGATTTTATTGATTTCTTCCCTACTGGCTCTCCCGAAATCCTTTTACGCTAGTGTTGTGCGAGGTCTTCAGAGAATGGAGATCAATAACTCGATTGATGCGGCGTTGATGGGGATACAGCAGTTGGGAATCATCGTCATCATTTTCCAAGGCGGTAACCTGATTCATATTGCTTGGTGGGTAGCGGCCACTCATTTGTTGGGTCTGCTGGCGTATATAATTGCTTGTCTAAATTTTTTTCCTGTGAAAATTCTCAA
>DATBQC010001004.1:0-2066 GCA_036561065.1 Methylobacter sp.
AAGGCTGGGAAATGGTCTGTCCGTAACCGATAGGCAGCGGCCTGTTTTCGTACGCATAGGGACGCTCGGCATCGCGGACAAATTCATGTCTCGGCACTTTGCGTAGGGCATCGAAAACCTTCTCGTCCAGCGCTTCCTGGTTTAGGTAATCGCGGGTGGACATCACATCAGCCTTGATGATGTCCACCAAGGCATCGCGTTGCGGCCTATATTCATCTTCGGCTACTACATGGGTTGAAAATAACAGCAAAATAATGCCGATGACCACCAGCCAGAAAATAATATGTTTAACTCTTTTCATGATCATAATCCCCTGATTTTATCGAGCAAGAATCGGCTGTAGAACCTGGAGTTTAATCGAATGAAAAGTTGTTTGTCTGTAGGTCTTTTCTACAATTGTCAGCCGGTCGGGATAGGTTTATGGTGGACGAGGGAGTGCGAATTTGTAAGGACAAATTCTCTCCAACGCCTTATTTATGATGCGTCGTTTCTAAGCTCAATTTGTGCTGGATGCAGAGTGGAACGATAAAATCGCAAAGCCAGCTTTGCGACTCCAAAAAACACGTAATTTCGTTTCGTCGGAGTGCAAAGCTGGCTTTGCACGTTCCCCAGTAACGACAAGCTTACCCATGAGGTGATCAATGAGCCCAATCAAACAGCTTACTTTTGTTCAGCTAATTTTCTGCGTATTTTTTACCGCAGCCGCCTTGGCTGAAGGAGATAAAAACATGACTTTGATCCTCCAATCGCCGGACTTTGTCCATCATGGCGAAATCCCTAAAACGTTTACCTGCGACGGCAACGACAGTTCGCCCGCGTTAAGCTGGTCGGGAGTTCCTAAAAACGCCAAAAGCTTGGTGTTAATCGTCGATGATCCCGATGCTCCCGATCCCGCCAAGCCCAAAATGACCTGGGTACATTGGCTGCTCTATAACATTCCGCCGACTGCCGTTGAACTACCGCAAGCCGTTGCTTCCGCAGATTTGCCCGCAGGCACGCATCAAGGCAAAAACGACTGGAAACGCACCGGTTACGGCGGCCCTTGTCCGCCCGTCGGTCGGCATAGATACTTCCATAAGCTCTATGCATTGGATATTGAGTTGCCTGATCTGCAACAGCCCTATAAAGCTCAACTGGAAAATGCGATGGAGGGGCACGTTATAGGGCAGGCCGAATTGATTGGGACGTATAGGCGCTAAAAACCAAAGGTGTGCAGTTTGGTTTTTATGCGATTGACTGCTCTACTCTGGGGTTTGTTTTCAGAACTCTCGGAAGATTGCGGGCGATAGCCTCGACCAGACCGTGAATGTCCTCAGCAGAGAGATGTTTAGTCAAAGTGAATCGGATACCTGATTTCCGCCTGGACACTGCCGGATATGCAGCGTGGTTAGTGTAAAATCCGTCATCAAGCAGGTATTTGGCCATTTTGCCTGCAACCTCGGGAAGTCCTAACTTGATATAAAAAATCGGCGACTGCGAACTACAGGCTACAGGGATGTCGTATGCTTTAAGTAGCCGATTGCAAAGAGCAATGCGGTCTTGCAATTCCCGTTGTAGATGATTGATCTCAGCTGAGAGATGAATGCGGGCAGAGGCAATCGCAGCGCCCAGCATCGGGGGCTGAATAGGACCTGAAAAAATCATCGGCCCGCCGCAGTTTTTAACGTGTTGGTGCATCTGTGCATTCGGAAAGATCAGTGCCCCGCCTCCGGCAGCGTAGCCTTTGCACAGGGATGTCGCAACAACCATCCGTTCTTGAATGGGCAAGCTATCGAGAACATAGCCTTTGCCATGTTTGCCTATCCAACTCATGCCGTGAGCATCGTCAAAATACAGATGCAGTTGCTCGTAGCGGTTTAGTAACTGACCTAATTCTTTTACTGGAGCCAAGTCTCCGAACATGCTGTAAACACCATCAGTCAGGTACCAGACATGACGATACTGCTTGCTCAGGGTGATAATTCGTTCCTCAAGTAATTCCATATTGCCGTGTAGTAGAATTTCGACAGGAACTCCTTCCGCCTTCACCAACTTTGCCGCTGTTTGGACGCTATTGTGAACCATCT
>DATBQC010001005.1:0-8988 GCA_036561065.1 Methylobacter sp.
GCACCATGGTGATATTTTCGGCGGTATTTTTTGCCGCGACGGCTTCGGCATAATCGCCGGCATTAAACTCGTCCAGGTTAAACTCTTCGGTAGCTACTGCTTTCCATAGCCGCAAGGAGTTAACGGTTCCGTTTTGGTAACCCGGTATCGGCGTATCGAAAGGCACAGCCAGTACATGGCTGGTGGACATCCAGCAATGCCGCTGATTGCCGTTTTCGTCGGTTTGTATTTCGGTATGGCCGCCGAATTTAATGCAATGCGAATACTCCAGGCGCTCAATTTCCCAGACATTGCCGTGACGCAGCCAATGGTCGGGTTTTTCGACCTGTTCGCCGTTGACGATAGTTTGGGTAAACATGCCATATTCGTAACGTAAGCCGTAACCGATAACCGGCAGTTGCAAGGTTGCACAACTGTCTATAAAACAAGCGGCGAGACGCCCCAAGCCGCCATTGCCAAGTCCTGCATCCTGCTCGCTGCTGATCAATTCTTCAATGGCAATGCCGAGATCGTACATGGCCTGAGTCACCGTATCGGTTACGCCCAAATTAAGCATGGCGTTGCTCAAAGTCCGGCCCATCAGGAATTCCATGGACAGATAATAGCCCCGCCTGCAATCATTGCTTTTATAGGCTTGGTGGGTGACTTTCCAGCGCTCCATCAAGCGGTCGCGAATCGCCTGCGATAAGGCTTCTCCGGCATAGTAAGGCGATCGGCAGTTTTCATCCCTACCCAGCAGATGAACATAATATTGTTTGAAGTCATCAATAAAGTCTGTTTTCTTTCTGCCTTGTTCGGGGAGCTTGGTGATTGATGGCTTGGGTTTGCTGATTACAAATTTGTTAGTGGGCATTATTTAATCCTGAATAAATTTTAATTTACTGATCTTCTCTTGTTCCCACGCGTTGCGTGGGAATGCAGTATCAGCGTACTGAGCTGTGTGAAACAGTTCGGCACGGCAGTAGTTGTGGCGTTGTGGGATGCGGCGCGTCCGAGACTATGAAAGTATTCGTTTTTTGAGCAAAATTAAAAAACTCACCACGAAGGCACGAAGAGCACGAAGTTTTTAATACATTGAATAAAAGCAATTATTTTTCTTCGTGTACTTCGTGCCTTCGTGCCTTCGTGCCTTCGTGGTGAATAATACTTTCACAGTCTCGTTCTGGATGCATTCCCACGCAGCGCGTGGGAACGAGAAATTCGATATGTCCGGTTACGCTGCTACGCTAATCCGTTTTTCAAACTCATCCAACGGCATCGGCTTGCCGAACAGAAAGCCTTGATAGGCAGTGCATCCGAGCTGTTTTAGACAGGCAAATTGCTGTTCTGTTTCCACGCATCCGCTAATCATGTTGATCCCCAGTTTGTGGGTCATGTCTATGATGGTTTTTACGATCATTGCATCGCAACTGTCGATGGCGATGTCACGCATCAGAAACTGGTCGATCTTTAACTGGTCGATAGGCAATTTCTTTAGGTGGCTAAAGGAAGAATAGCCCGTGCCGAAATTATCCATTGAAAACCGGACGCCGAGCTGATTCAGTTTCTCCATTTTTTCGATGGTGTTGGCGATGTCGTGCAACATTAGGCTTTCGGTCAATTCCAGTTTAAGCAGTGCGGCGTTGATGCCGGTTTTCTTCAGTAGTTGGCGCAGGTGTTCAACGAATTCAGGATGGCTAAATTGACGTGGGCTGATGTTGACGGCAAGCGATAAATCCTTTTTAAGCGGGTCGTTCTGCCAGAGTTTGAGTTGTTTACAGGCGGTTTGCAGCACCCATGCGCCTATAGGCAGGATCAGTGCTGTCTGCTCGGCTATGGAAATGAATTGTTCAGGGGCAATCAGCCCGTATTGCGGATGCTCCCAGCGCAACAGAGCTTCAGCTCCAAATATTTGACTGTTACTGTCTACCTGGATTTGGTAGTAAAGCTTGAGTTGGCGCTTTGCTAAGGCAAAATGTAACTCCGATTCCAACGACATTCGGTCATGATCGGTACCTATTTCACTGGGTTTTGAGGCTGTCTTGCCATACCAAGCAAGGTCGTGCAGCTTGAAAAGACGCTTGGTCAACTTATTGGTGATCAGTTTGCGTCCATCCCTATCCTTTAGCAGGATAGTATTTGGAATTGCATCAATCAGCTGGGCAAGTTGGCAGTTAAAAACATAGAGTTTGTCCGCGTTCTTTTGCAATATTTGCAGCGTTTTGCTTTGTCTTTTAGTTAAGGGAGATTGATTTTTCCTGACATGTGGAGCCGTCTTTTTTAGTTTTTTTGTCATAACATTTTCGTAAGGAATAGGGTTGTCATCGGTTGTTTGAGCTGCATATAAAGTGTTCATAATTAAAACTCCTCCCAATCGCCATTAGCAACGGCCAACAGCTGAGGTTTCGATTTGATTGATGCTACATTGCCATGGTTGTGCAAGGCATTGCTGTTGTTGGTTCTTCGGGTGTCCCAGATGATGTGTTCTTTATGCACCCTATGATGATGCAACGGATGGGGTTCCTGCATCGCAATGACGGTGTTTTCAAGGGTACTGAGACTGGCCGGTTTGTTGTCGATTTTAAAACCGCTTACGGTAACAGCCAGGTTTTGCGCCTGTTCTTCCAGTGATTCGGCAGCGGCCGCGGCTTGCTCCACCAAGGCGGCGTTCTGCTGGGTAACATCATCCATTTGGCTGATGGCTTGATTGACTTGCCCGATACCGGCGCTTTGTTCGACTGAGGCGGAGGTTATTTCCGACATCATGCCGGTGACGCCACGGATAGCCTTGAGAATTTCTTCCATGGTGGTGCCCGCCTCGGCGGCCAGTTTACTGCCGTCATCGATCTTTTCTACCGATTCTTCAATCAGGCTTTTGATTTCCTCGGCGGATGCGGCAGCGCATTGCGCAAGGTTACGCACTTCGCTGGCTACGACTGCAAAGCCTTGTCCGTGTATGCCTGCATGAGAGGCTTGTATGGAGGCGTTGAAGGCGAGAATATTGGTCTGGAAGGCTATGTCGTCTATCACCGAAATGATCTCCTCGATTTTATGCGAAGATTGTTTGATCGCATTCATGGTGGTGACGACTTGGCTGACTACTCGCCCTCCCTGATCGGCTATGTCGGCAGCGCCTATGGCAAGCTGGTTGGCCTGTTTGGCGTTTTCTGTATTGTGTTGCACGGTAGCGGTAAGCTCCTCCATGCTGGCGGCGGTTTGTTGCAGACTGGCGGCTTGCTCTTCGGTGCGGTACGACAAATCATTGTTGCCGGAAGCAATTTCCTTGGCTCCGGTATTGATGCAGTCGGTAGCATCCTTTATTTGATGAATGATCTGCTTGAGTTTTTCGACCGTGGCATTGGAGCTGTCTTTGAGTTGCCCGAAAGTGCCTTGATAGTCATTGGTGATGGTTTCGGTCAGATCGCCGCGGGACAGGGCGCCGAGGACGCGCACCACTTCATCGAGACTGGTTTCGCTGGTGTATAAAAGCTGGTTGAGACTTTCGCCCAGTTCGCGCAAGAATCCCTCTTTGCCTTGTAACTCGAATCGTTTGCTAAAGTCGCCCATAATGGCGGCAGCCACAATGGTGGACACCTCTTTTTCCACGGCGGCTTCGGCGGTGCGATCCTGCCATTCGGCTACAGATCCCAGACGCTGTCCGAGCTCATTGACAACGGGGCTAGCAGTTACCACCATGGAACGACCGCCCAGTTCCATGGTGGCGGTATAGGTGCCGGTTAAGGAAGCGAGCAATTGAGATTGATGCGCGGGATCTTTATGAAAGCCGTCAATCTTGCTGCCGACCAGCTTTTCTGCTGAAAAATTCGGCAAATCCTTGCGGATGCATTGTTCGGCTTTGCTGAGTAAGTTGCTGACCGATTTGTTGACATAAATGATCTTGCCGTCGTTGTCCGCAATCATGACGCCGGTGCTGACGTTGTCCAGCGCAATTTTGACGCGCAGGCTTTCATCGGCGACGCGTCGGTTTTCGGCGACGTCAAAACCTAGCTTGGTCTGCATCGACTTGATGGCTTCCATGACTTTGCCGACTTCATTGTGACGTTCTATTTCGATGACATTATGGTAATTACCTTGGGCAATTTGGCCGAAGTGGGCGATGGATGCTTCAAGCGGACGGATGATGACGCGAATCAAGGCCCAACCAAGCCACAGAACCAGCGCAATGCCCGCCGCTATCAGGCCGATGGAAACAGTGCGGATGGCTTCATGGCGTGACTGGGTTGCCCCGTACTCCTGTTTGGCCACATCAAGCTGTAACTGCATCAACTGCTGGATGCTCTCTCCAACCGGCAGATAAAGGCGGTTGATCTTATCTGCAACAATCCTGGCCTGCGTTAAGTCGTTAGACTGTAACGCCGCAATAGCTGGTTTTAATCCTTCCGCCACGAAATATTTTCTGTTCTCGGCAAATTGCTCTGCCAGCACTTTTTCCTCATCGGTTAACTGGGTGGCCATATAGTCCTCCCAAAGTCGGGTAATTTTCCCGATGTTTTGGTCTACTTCGACGGTGTTTTTCTGGATCACATCGGCTGTTGGGTTGCTGAGGCCGGCGGCAATATTTAATTGATTGGTCAGCAGCAATTTTTGAATTGAGGCAATCTGGCTTATCGGCAGAGTGCGGTCTTCATACACGGTACGCAGGCCTTCTTCGGCCTTGCCCATGCCGAGCAATCCTATGCCGCCGATCACCAGCAGCAATATGGACAGTAGGCCGACAATAGCAATCAGCCGGGATCTGATATTGAAATCCTTGAAAAGTAGTTGCCCTAAAATAGAGGGTTTAACGACTTTGCCATCCTGGATTTTTAGCTTACCTGCCTTGCCTTCGCGAAATAACCGATAAGCCGCATCTGCCGCCTTGATTTGTTCACGGGCAGGTTTGCTACGGACAGACATATAACCGACCAGCTCATTGTTTTCAAGGATAGGTGTGGCATTGGCCAACACCCAGTAATAATCGCCGTTTTTGCAGCGATTCTTGACGATGCCTGTCCATGGACGGCCTGCTTTCATCGAGCGCCACAAATCGGCAAAGGCTTCGGGCGGCATGTCGGGATGACGCACTATATTGTGCGAGACCCCGATAAGTTCTTCCCTGGAATACCCGCTGATACGAATGAAAGTATCGTTAACGTAGGTGATTACACCTTTTAGATTGGTGTTGGAAACAATAGAGTCACTGTCGGTAAGAACATGTTCCACATCGGTTACTTGCTTATTCATTTTCATGGAGCGTTTCTCTGTTTAATTACTGGTGTTTTTTTAAGCGACGTTTGAGCGATGTAGACATTTGTCGCTTCGAAGTGTTGGGTTACGCAACGCTAACCCGACCTACGACTGTACAAAAAACTTCATGATTAAAACTCATCCCAATCCCAATCGCCGTTAGCAATAGCGAAAGCCATTTGTTGTGGTTTCGATTGGGTTGTTGCTGCGCTTTCAAGACTGTATAGAGCGTTGCTGCTGTTGGTTTTTAAGGTGTCCCAGATGATGTGTTCCTTATGTTCCTGGCGATCATCGCTGAATGGCAGGAGTTCCGGTGTTGCAACGACCGCGTCTTCAATCGCATACACAACGTTGCGGTCGGCCGACTTATCAATTTTAAAACCGCTTACGGTGACGACCAGGTTTTGCGCTTGTTCTTCCAACGACCCCGCCGTGGCGGCAGCTTGTTCTACCAAGGCGGCGTTCTGCTGGGTAACATCATCTATTTGGCCGATGGCTAGATTGACTTGTTCGATGCCGGCACTTTGTTCGACTGAGGCCGCGGTTATTTCCGACATCATGCCGGTGACGCTGTGGATGGCACTGAGAATTTTTTCCATAGTGGTGCCGGCCTGTACAGCCAGTTTGCTGCCGTCATCAATCTTTTCTACCGAGTCTCCAATCAGGCTTTTGATTTCTTCAGCGGATGCGGCGGCGCGTTGCGCAAGGTGCCGCACTTCGCTGGCTACGACCGCAAAGCCTTGTCCGTCTTTGCCGGCATGAGCGGCTTCTATGGCGGCGTTGAAGGCGAGAATATTGGTCTGGAAGGCGATATCGTCTATCACCGAAACGATCTCTTCGATCTTTTGTGAAGATTCTTTTATCGCATGCATGGTACTGACGACTTGACCGACCACGATACCTCCCTGGCTGGCTATTTCGACAGCGCTTATGGTCAGCAGATTGGCCTGTTTGGCGTTTTCGGTATTGGCTTGTACGGTGGAGGTCAGTTGATGAATGCTGGCGGCGGTTTCTTCCAGGCTCGCAGCTTGCAACTCGGTGCGGCGCGACAAATCATGGTTGCCGGAAGCTATTTCTTTGGCCCCGTTGTTGATGCAGTCTGTGGCATTCTTGATTTGATGAATGATCTGTTCGAGTTTTGCCACGGTGGTATTGGCGTTGTCCTTAAGTTGCCCGAACGTGCCTTCATAGTAATTGGTGATGGTTTCGGTCAGGTCGCCGCGGGACAGGGCAGCCAGTACCCGTGCCACTTCACTGAGGCCGGTTTCGCTGGTATACAGCATCTGGTTAAGACCTTCGCCCAGCTCACGCAGAAAGCCGGTTTTGTCGTGTAGATCAAAACGCTTGGAAAAGTCGCCCATACTGGCGGCAACCACGATAGTGGACACTTCTTTTTCCACGGCGACTTCGGCGGTGCGGTCATGCCATTCGGTGACGGTGCCGATGCGCTGGTCTTGCTGACTGATGACCGGGTTGGCAACGACCATCATGGTGCGGCCGCCCAGCGGCATGTCTTCGCTGTGCGCACCGGTTAAGTCGGCAAGCAATTTTGCCCGCTGCGCAGGATTCTGGTAAAAATCGTCCATGTTGCTGCCGACCAGAGTGGCGGTTGAGAAAGAGGGGATCTGCTTGCGGATTTCTGCCTCTATTTTACCGAACGCGTTAACTACCGATTTGTTGACGTAAATGATGTTGCGGTCATTATCTGCAATCATGATGCCGATGCTGGTATTGTCCAGGGCCATTTTGATACGCAGGATTTCTTCTGCCGCTTTATGTTCCGCCGTTCTGCGGGCCAGCAGTTTTTGCTGCATGTTTTTTATCGCATGCAGCAGGCTGTCTTTGTCGCCCTCATCCAGCTGGATAGACCGGGACAAATCTCCTGCGGCAATTTCCTTGGCGATACCTTTGGCATAGAGGGGATCGATGCCGATTTGCTTGCTGAGATGGCGGGTTAAAAAGAAAGCGATAGCCAATGCCAAGGATATAATCGCCAGCGACATCGTCCATAACACCGCAGAAACCTGGTGCGTGGTTTCGGTAATATTGTTGACGTGATACTTGGCGACGTTGACCTCGGCATTTCGGAGTTTGATCATTTGCGAGGACAATTTGTACGACTCGTGATCGAAGTCATGCATGATCGCATTACCGGTTTCCAGACCTTCATTGGTATAAGCTGCGGCCATGCGCTTGCCGTCCTGATAAAACAGGTCGAAGTTCGCTTCCAGTATGTCCACTTCCTTGAGTTTTGCGCTGTTGCCGATATGCTGACGGAACTGCGACAATCCCTGCTTGAAATCCTGGACAGACTTTTCTGCATCGTTATAACCCGCAGCAGAGTGGGAGGCCGAAACGTCGGATAAGAATTGATGCACCAGCACAATATCGCGCGCCATTTGCCCCATCAGCAGGGCATTGGGCAACAGGGTGTTATTGATCTCGGTCAGGTCGCGCTCTGTGTTGGATAAATTAATTAGACTCGATGCAGAAATGACCGTCATCAAGCTGATGATGGCAAGAAAACCTAGCAGTATCCGGGCTTTGAAACTGATATATTTAAGCATTTTGAACCTCTTTAGAGTGCGGTTTGTGTAAAGTCACGCTAATTAACGGCATGCAGTCTGGCTGTTGATTTATGCACTACGGATTGAAAATTTTCAGGGCTTTTCGCACCCATTCGTTGGTTAATAAAGAAACTGTTGCCGGTGATCTTTTTAGCCATTTTTTTTGCTTCTGAGGCCAAATCGGCTATATCGACATGGGACTGACACAGACCGGTTGATACCGGATCTACCAAACCGATGGACAGGCTGACCAGTGGAAAAAAGCATTTTTCCCCCGTCCTGTTTTCAGTATGAATGCCGCCGGCTTTTATATCTTGTTCGCTGTAATAGGCCGGGACGGTGTTTTTAAAGGTTTCCAGTATGTTCTCGCAACGCACCAGCCAGTCGTCGCAGGTAAAAATTACAATAAAGTCATCGCCGCCTATATGCCCGACTACGCCGCTCTCTGCCGGAATGTGATTAGTCAATGTATTGGCAACGGCTTTGATGATGTCGTCGCCCGCATCGTAGCTGTAAACATCGTTAAAGGGTTTGAAGTTATCAAGATCGAAGTAGCCGAAACTGAACGGTACTTTGCTCGCCAGTAACTGATTAACCTGGTTATTGATCGGAACGCTGCCCGGCAATAGCGTCAGTGGGTTGGCGTGTTTGGCATTATCTATTTGTTGGCGGGTAAATTCGGCGAGTAAATCCAGCAATGTGCCGATGCCCATATATTCGCCGTTATGGGTAATGATGAATGCCGGATCATTAGTCATTAATGAGGTCAGCTGCTTACTGACCAAGTCGATCGGAATGTTGTAGTCGATACATAACGGGGTATTTTCGATAAAAGTTTTTATCGGGTTTTTCCCGTGCAGGTCGATGCCGTATCGGCTGGAGAAGAGTTTGGTAAGGAACTTGTCGCGAAAAATAATGCCGGAAGCCATATTGTCATCGACCAACGGCAGGATGGTGAGTTCGCTGTTGTGATGAAACAGACTCATCACCTCGCTGATGCTGGTTTTTGCCGAAATAGGCGTGATGTCCCTGATGATATGAACTGCTGTTGTGGCGTTATTAAAGGGGATGGTTTTGTAATCCTTAGTGTGATCGGTAGTAAAAAACAGTATGCTGTCGATTTTCTCTGTGGGAATGGCCGTTGGCCGGGCAAAATAATAGCCTTGGGCATGGGTGATGCCGAGTTTTTCTATGG
>DATBQC010001006.1:0-2647 GCA_036561065.1 Methylobacter sp.
GCTTCCGGCTCTCAGATGACGGGACGCGCTATCGGGATGCTTTGCAGTTTTCCTTTTCGAAAAACCGCCCAGCGCCTGTACGCTCCCAGGGACTATTCGGCTTTCGCTCGCTACCCGCATCACTTTCCGTGCCTCACAGCGTACGAATTCGCTCCCCTACACAGCGGCATTAGGGCGATCCCTGTGACCTTTGCACCCTACAACTCACTGCCATTAAGTTAAGAGACCAGTCCCTTCTCCCACCGGGAGAAGGTTAGGATGAGGGGATCAAATAAAGCATTTTCCTTATTTTTATTCTCCTCACCCCGACCCTCTCGGCAACTGCTCCTGCATTGCTCTACCTCCTGTATCCGTGCAGTCATCCAGCAGGAGAAGGAGATTTTTTTCTTAACTTAATGGCTGTGACCCTACAACTACGGACGCTTGAGTTTGGTAGCTAATCAGGTAGCTATGCAGTGTATTTAGTGCTAAATTAAGCATTAAATATCGCATCAATATTTCCATTGGAGGGCTCTCATGGACACCATCTACACTGACAAGACAGTAAGCGTCACCGAATTAAAACGAAACTTTGCTGACATCATCAAGCAAGCGGATGAATGTCCTGTCGCCATTCTCAACCATAACAGACCGGAGGCTTATCTATTGCCTGCCGCGCATTACGAACGTCTGATGGCCTATGTGGAAGATTTGGAAGATGCGAAACTGGTTCAGGAGCGTGCCAATGGCCCGTTCGTCGAGGTGAATCTGGATGAGTTATAAGCTACGCTTTCACGAGCTGGCATTGGAAGAGTGGCGTAAACTGGACAACAGCATACGTGAACCACTCAAAAATAAACTTGCAGAACGGCTGGATAACCCACGGGTTCCGGCTGCCGCCCTTGCTGGGATGCGCGACTGTTACAAGATCAAGCTATTACGTGTTGGATATCGGCTAGTGTATCGGGTTGAGGACGAAACCGTTTTTGTTACTGTGCTCGCAGTTGGCAAGCGTGACAAGCTAAAGGTTTACGATACGGCAAAGTCAAGACTTTGATTTTGCCGGCCCCAATCTCCAGATTGGAGGCCTTGAAGTAGAAATTCTCGGTAACTGCTCCTGCGTCGCCTAAAGCGCCTACTGTTGGTGCTCTACCTCCTGCATTCCCCACAGGGATGTGGGGAATGCAGAGAAATGACTGGATCATTTCCTATCCATGTAGTCGTAGCTTCGCGAAACAGGAAGCTGAAGTTTGGGAACCCGCCAAATAACTATAATAATAATCGACACTGACTTTTTTATGATCCAGCTTTTATTTTTTCTGTGCGCTTTGTTGAGCAGGTCGGTTTATGCGACCGAGTCCACACAACCGGCCAGTAAGCCGCTGCCCTTAGATACGTTAGTCGTTACAACACCACGTATTTCAGACTATTACACCGCGACTACCGATACGGCTACCCGTACTCAAGCATCGACGCTGGCAGTACCGTTTTCGGTAGGCGTGGTTAATCAGGCGCTGTTGCAAGACAGCATGGCTTTGCGCCTGGAGGACACTGCGATGTTTGTCAGCGGCGTTCAGCAAAGTTCTGCCGATTCCGGGTTTAATACGGATTTGCGGATACGTGGTTTTACGACCGCCGGTAGTGCTTATCTCAATGGCGTACAGGATAATCAGCATTTTCAGGTCAGGGATATGGCTTTGGTTGAAAAAGTTGAGATTTTAAAGGGGCATTCTTCCGTGTTGTACGGTTCAGGTTCGCCGGGTGGCACGGTCAATTACATTAGCAAAAAGCCGCTGGGACAGTTTAAACATTCAGTGAGTTATGAAACGGGCAGTTATGATTTTAATCGTGCGGTTGTAGATAGCACCGGCCCATTGAATGAAGATAAAACGGTACTGTATCGTGTGATTGCCGCCGGACAATTGGCCGATGATTTCCGTAATAATATCACTCATGACCAAGCAACCCTTGCGCCGTCGTTAACCTGGAAATATCAGCCGGGCAGCTCCCTGGATGTTGGTTTTGAGTACAGCAATCAAAATCAACCCTATCGGTTCGATAATGTTTTTACCCAGAATCATGTGGTTTACGACCAGTCATACGTCGATCCACGCACCCGTTCCGACAAGAAATATTGGCGTTTTAGCGCGGCACTCAAACAAGAACTATCGGATAACTGGTCTTTGCATTTTGCCAGCCATTACTTTCATGTTGAGCGTGAAGACTTGTTATTCGGTTTTTTTACCTTTGAAACGCCAACTACGCTTAGCGGCTATTACCGTAATATTCATGATCATTACGATCAATATAGTTTGCGCAGCGAAATTCACGGTCAGTTTGAACTATTGGGAAGCCAGCATCATCTGGTTAGCGGTGTCGAGCGGAATGCTTCCGATGATCGGTTGAACAGTGATCGTCGTATTGGAGGCTATACACTTGATGTCTATAATCCTGTTTTCAATTACCCCATTCCGGCGACTACCCGCTTGGATAAAGATCTAACTCAGTTGGAATACGGCTTTTATTTAAACGACCAGATTGATATAAGCCGGTTTTGGCATGTTACGGGCGGGATGCGTTACAGCTTGTTTAATGGCGACAGCTTTCAAAACGATGTCTTTGTGCCTGTAACCGACCAGAATGCGTTTACTTATAATGCAGGCTTGTC
>DATBQC010001007.1:0-5054 GCA_036561065.1 Methylobacter sp.
ATTGTTCTTGCTGCCCATACAACCCGGCCAGCATCAAAATAATGCGCAGTTTTTGTTTTGGAAACTGACTCGCCAACAGATTCAACCGTGTATCAGCCTCATCAAATTTCTTATCCTTTACCAGCAATGAAACCACCGAAAGCCCCGACTCAAAAACCAACGGCCCGTCAGTCACTTTATCAAACCATGCCAATGCTTTTTGCGTATGCCCGCGTTTTTCCTCTATCTTTCCCAGATAAAAACTGGCCTGATTTTGCCATTCAGGCTGACCCAGCAACTGCTTAAAGATATCCTCAGCCTTCCCGTCGCGATCCAGTTGCAAATACACTAATGCCAGAGCAATCTGACTCTCCACATCCTTCGGATTGGACAAAACAATACCCTGGTAAACTTCGCCTGCCGCCTCATATTCCGCTGTTTTTATTAACACCTGAGCCAACAACTTCTTGAGTTTGTCATTTTCAGGATATTTAGCCGCTGCATTTCTTAGCAAGGTTTTCGCCTTGGTCAAATCCCCCGCAAATACCGCTATCTGAGCCTGGAATATTAATGCCTTATCCCAGTCAGGCTGGATATTCAAAGCCTGCTGCACTTTCTTTTCAGCCAGCGCAGTATTTTTCATTTCCATAGCCAACAACGACTGCACGAAATAAACCACAGCCTGATCAGCATTCTTTACCGCCAAGGCATCCAGCACCTCATAAAAGAAATCCGACTTGCCATCATTTTGCATAACATTAGCCAATTCAAGCGCAGTCTTTTCAAACCCTGCCGGATCAGTCTTCAGCACCGTATTCAGATGCTCAACAGCCGCCTGCTTATTGCCGGTTCTCAATGCCGAGAGTGCTGCAATTTTTCTTGCCGTCGAATTTTCAGGGTCTTGTCTCAACCACAAGGAAACAGCCTCATCCGTTTTATGGCTGTCTTTCATGTACATGGCAATCTTTGCCGCCCTTTCAGCAAATCTGGGATCTTTAACCCGCTTGGCTGCCTCCATGTAGCCCTCCAAAGCAATGGCATATTGCCCTCTTTGTCCCGCAAGCTCTGCCGCCATCAGCATATACATCACGTCTGGATCTATCGCTGTTTTTGCTTCGCTTGATTGCGTTTTTTCCTTGGGCTCGGCTATTTTTACCGGCTCAACCACTTCTTCCAGCGCATCCGGCTTTTCAGGCGAACTGGCGCAACCACTAAGAAAAACGAGGATTATTACTGAAAACAATCTAAAAATTAACACACAATCGTCCTATTTATTTCCTGCACACAATCGCTATAGATTATCAGAAAAAACCAGATGAGTCAGACAGCTGATTTATTCCATTTGGATAAAGCCATTATATTTCTTAGAATAGACTCAATAATACAGGCATAAAGGCTCAAGGTAAAAGACTCGAGGTTCGCGATTTGGAAAACCGGTCTTTTGCCTTTCCTCTTTTGCATTTTGCTTTGCACCTTGAACCTAAATCACATGACACTTCTTGCAGTTGGGATTAATTACAACACCGCGCCGGTTTCGATCCGCGAGCGCCTGTCATTCCCCTCCGAAATTCTGGAATCCTCATTATTGGAGCTATGGCGCATCAAAGAAATTTCCGAAGCCGCCATACTATCGACTTGTAACCGCACCGAATTTTACTGCACCTCAACCACAGCAAATAAACAAATCCTGATCGACTGGGTCGCCCAAAGTAAGCAAATCAGCGCCGCCGATTTTACGCCTTACCTGTACTGCCATACCGACAGCGAACTGATCCGTCACATGTTCCGCGTGGCTTGCGGACTGGATTCAATGATTCTGGGTGAGCCGCAAATCCTGGGACAGATGAAAACAGCTTACCAAGTCGCCTATGAGGCAGGAACGCTGGGCAAACGTCTGGGCAGACTTTTTCAGCATACTTTCACCGCTGCCAAAAAAGTACGCACCGACACCGCCATTGGCTCCAGCCCAGTATCGGTCGCCTTTGCCGCAGTGCAATTGGCACAGCAAATTTTCGACAAACTTAGTGAACAGACCGCTTTGTTAATCGGTGCCGGTGAAACCATAGAATTGACCGCTCGCCATTTGTCGCAACAAGGCATAGGCCGCATCATTATCGCCAACCGCACCTATGATAAAGCCCACGCCTTAGCCATGCAGTTTAACGGCTACGCAATCGCCTTATCCGAATTGCCTGCGCACTTGGCCGAAGCCGACATCGTAATCTCGTCAACCGCCAGCCAACTGCCGATACTGGGCAAGGGCCGCGTCGAAAGCGCGCTGAAAAAACGCAAACACAAACCGATGTTCATGGTTGATCTTGCGGTACCTCGAGATATTGAAGCAGAAGTCGAGCAGCTCAGGGATGTCTATCTTTACACCATCGACGACCTGCAAAACACCATCGATCAAAACATGAACTCCCGCCGTCTGGCCGCAGAACAGGCCGAAGAAATAATCGACACTCAAGTCGACTATTTTTTAGCTTGGCTACGCGCCCAAGGCGCGCAATCGACCATTCAGGATTATCGCCACCAGGCCGAACAATCCCGTGATGAAGCTCTGCAAAAAGCCTTAAGTCTACTAAAAAGCGGGGCCTCCGCAGAAGAAGCCCTTAACCGACTGGCCCACAGTCTGACCAACAAACTTATCCATACGCCCAGCGCCCAAATCAGAGCCGCCGCCGAAAACGAACGCCACGATTTGATTGCCGCCGCCCGCGAAATTTTTAAATTAACCGACTCTCAATGAAACCATCCATACAACATAAGCTCGAAAACCTGTGCGAACGCTATGACGAAATTGCCGCCTTACTTTCAGAGCCTGAAGTACAAGGCAACCAAAACAAGTTTCGCTCTCTGAGCCAGGAATACGCCCAAATTAACCCTCTGGTCGATTGCTACAAACGCCACCAACAAACTTTGGAAAGCCTGGCTTCTGCCAAGGAAATGGCCAATGACAGCGACCCGGAATTAAGGGAGATGGCCAAGGAAGAAGTCAGTGATGCCCAAAACCAGCTGGACGCCATTGAGCATGAACTGCAAGTATTGCTGCTACCCAAAGATCCCAACGACAACCGCAACATATTTATCGAAATCCGCGCAGGAACAGGCGGCGATGAAGCGGCGATTTTCTCCGGCGATCTTGCCCGCATGTATCAACGCTATGCCGAGCGCAAGGGCTGGCAAACAGAAATCATCAACGAAAGTCACGGCGATCATGGCGGTTACAAAGAAGTTATCCTGCGCGTGACCGGCAAAGATGTTTATTCCCAGCTAAAATTCGAATCCGGCGCGCACCGGGTACAACGCGTACCTGAAACCGAATCGCAAGGCCGCATCCACACCTCGGCCTGCACCGTCGCAATCATGCCGGAAGTCGACGAAGTTGACGCCATCGACATCAACCCGGCAGACCTTAAAGTCGACACCTACCGCTCCTCAGGAGCAGGCGGGCAGCACATCAATAAAACAGAATCCGCGATCCGTATTACCCACATGCCGACCGGCGTGGTCGTGGAATGCCAAGATGAGCGCTCGCAACATAAAAACCGCGCCCGAGCCATGTCCTTACTGGCCTCGCGCCTGCTCTCCGCCGAACAGGAAAAACATCATGCCGAGCAATCGGCCACCCGTAAACTGCAAGTCGGCAGCGGCGACCGTTCCGAACGCATCCGCACCTACAACTATCCGCAAGGGCGCTTAACCGATCACCGCATCAACCTGACCCTGTATAAGCTGGACGACATCATGCAGGGAGGACTAGAACAGGTCATTCTGCCGCTGATCAGCGAACATCAGGCCGAATTGCTGACCCAACTGGGAGAAGACTAAGCTTAATGCACAGCATAAAATCCGTACTATGCGACGCCGCCGACTCATTAGTCCTAGTCTCCGACTCAGCCTTACTCGATGCAGAAGTTCTGCTTTGTCTGGCGCTTAACCAAACCCGCTCGCATCTTCGCGCTTGGCCGGACAAGCCGTTACAGTCCGAGCAACTAGCGGCTTTCAGGGCATTGCTTGAACAACGCCAACAAGGCACACCTATCGCCTATATCACCGGCATCCGGGAATTCTGGTCGAGGGATTTCCAGGTCAGCCCTGATGTATTGATTCCGAGACCCGACACAGAACTGCTAATCGAGCTCAGTTTAAAACTCATCTCGGAAGATGAACCGGCCAGGATCATCGACCTAGGCACGGGTTCAGGAATTATTGCCATTACGTTGGCCGCTGAACGCCCGCAGGCACTGCTCAGCGCCACCGATTTCAGCTTAGCTGCGTTACGCATCGCCCGACTCAATGCCGACAAACATCAGCTCAGCAACATTGATTTTTACCAAAGCGACTGGTTTACACATGTCCCTGAAGCCAAATTCAAGCTGATTATCAGCAACCCGCCTTATATTGCGGAAGATGATAGCCACCTACAACAAGGCGATGTCCGTTTTGAGCCGCAATCGGCGCTAACCGCCCCAGAACAAGGACTTGCCGACATTAGAATCATTACCGAAGCTGCACGCAACCATCTGGAACCTGACGGACATTTGCTGATTGAACATGGCTACAACCAGCAACAACAAGTTCAAGCCCTGTTTAAGGAATTGCATTATGATAAGGTACAAACTTATAAAGATTTATCCGGGCAGCCCCGGGTGACCTATGGACAATGGAACGCTTAAATATTATGAGCCAAGAACACATCCAAATTCCCCGCAAAATAACCAACCAATTACTGCATCTTGCGCAAATCTCTCCGGAGCTTGAAGTGTGCGGACTGATCGGCGGCAAAAACGGCCGCCCGACCAGCTGTTATCCGGTTAAAAATATCGCAAATCATCCTCAGCAGCGCTTTCAACTTGATCCCGTCCAACAAATTTCTGCCATGGCTAGAATGCGTGATCAGGGAGAAGAGTTATTTGCGATCTATCATTCTCACCCGGCCGCACCGGCAACGCCATCAGTCACAGACTTAGAGCTGGCATCATACCCCGAAGCGCTTTACCTGATCATTTCACTCAATACCAAAGGTGTTTTAGAAATGCGCGGTTTTAAAATAGGCCATAAATCGGCTCAGG
>DATBQC010001008.1:0-5213 GCA_036561065.1 Methylobacter sp.
AATAAATAATGAAATGGCATACAGGTTGCTTTAGTTATTAACAAGAACGATGCCATACATTCAGGAGTGCATAAAAAATGATTACATTAACAGAAAAAGCCATTAGCGCAGTCGGCCGCTTTATTGCCGGTTCGGAAACACCTACAGCGGGTCTTCGTATAGAAGTCACCGATGGCGGTTGCTCAGGTTATCAATACGGCTTGAAACTCGAAGGCAGTCATACGCCGGAAGATACCATCATTGATTGCGGCGAGGTGAAGCTGTTTATCGATCCAACCAGTTTGCCGATGCTTGACGGCATGTCCGTCGATTTTCTCGACACCATCGAAGGTTCGGGATTCAAGTTTACCAACCCTAATGCGGCTAAAAGTTGCGCTTGCGGTACCTCGTTTAATACCAGTACCGATGGTACCGGCACTAAAACTTGCTCTTAACGCACACCAGTAAACTCAATTCGAGGATAAAGCCATGTGGGACTATTCAGACAAAGTAAAAGAGCATTTTTTTAACCCTAAAAATGCGGGCGCGGTCATTGATGCCAATGCGACAGGCGAAGTGGGTTCAATCAGCTGCGGCGATGCGTTACGGCTGACGTTGAAGGTTGATGACGACAGTGAAATCATCCTTGAAGCCGGCTTTCAAACCTTCGGCTGCGGCTCGGCGATCGCTTCGTCATCGGTGCTGACCGAAATCATTAAAGGCATGACGCTAGATGATGCGTTAAAAGTGACCAACCAGGATATTGCCGATCAACTCGAAGGCTTACCGCCTGAAAAAATGCACTGTTCGGTTATGGGACGTGAAGCCCTGCAAGCGGCGATAGCGAATTATCGCGGCGAAGAATGGAAAGACGATCATGAAGAAGGCGCGCTGATCTGCAAATGTTTCGCGATCGATGCGGTGATGATCGAGGAAATGGTTTGGGCTAATAAATTACGCACCGTTGAAGATGTCACCAACTTCACCAAAGCGGGCGGCGGTTGCGCGGCTTGCCATGAAGACATAGAAGCGATTCTGGAAAAAGTGTTGGCCGAAAAAGGCGAGAAATTCGATCCCAGCGCGGAATCGGTCAGCAAACCTGCGGAAAAAATCTCAGCCGTTAAAGCGCCGCTAACCAATCTGCAACGCATCAAAAAAATCGAGCAAGTGTTGGAATCGTTAAGACCTGCATTGATGGCGGACGGCGGCGATGTGGAACTGGTCGAAGTCATCGGCAACACCGCTTACGTCAATATGACCGGCGCATGTAACGGTTGCCAGATGGCGGCGATGACGATTGCCGGAATTCAACAACGCTTGATGGAAGTGATGGGCGAATTCATTAAAGTCGTACCGGCATCGGAAATGAAAAAATTAGTCAATATTGAGGTGGCGTGATGGCTGACATTTATCTGGACAATAATGCCACCACCAAGGTTGATCCTGCGGTGGTCGATGTAATGATTCCGTATTTCCTTGAGCAATACGGCAATCCGTCATCCATACACAAATTCGCCGACGGCGTGGCGCGGGGGCTTAAACAGGCTCGGCAACAGGTTCAGGCTTTGATCGGTTGCGAGCATGATTCCGAAATCATTTTTACCTCGTGCGGTACCGAATCCAACTCCACGGCGATTCTGTCTGCGATTAAGGCTCAGCCGGACAAGAAAGAAATTATTACCACCACTGTCGAGCATCCGGCGATTTTAAGCTTGTGCGATTATCTCGAAAAAGATGGCTACACGATCCATAGGATGCCGGTCGATAAAGCCGGGCGTTTAAAACTGGACGCTTACCAACGATTGTTATCCGACCAGGTGGCGATAGTCTCTGTAATGTGGGCCAATAATGAAACGGGCACGATTTTCCCGGTCGCCGAAATGGCGGAAATGGCCAATGCCGCAGGTGTGATGTTTCATACCGATGCGGTACAGGCGGTCGGCAAGATTCCGATGATGTTGCAGGATACCAAAATCGATATGTTGTCATTATCGGGGCATAAGTTGCATGCGCCCAAAGGCATCGGTGTTTTATACCTGCGCCGCGGCACCCGTTATCGTCCTTTGCTGCGCGGAGGTCATCAGGAACGCGGCAGAAGAGCGGGGACTGAAAACAGCGCTTCGATTGTCGGCTTGGGCAAAGCCTGTGAATTGGCGCTGGAGCATATCGAGTATGAAAACACCAAAGTCAAAGCCATGCGCGACCGCTTGGAACAAGGCATTACCGAACAGATTGGTCATTGTTTCGTGACCGGCGATATGTACAACCGTCTGCCGAACACCACTGACATCGCTTTTGAATATATCGAAGGCGAATCGATTTTGATGCTGTTGAATAAAGCCGGTATCGCGGCGTCGAGCGGTTCGGCGTGTACTTCCGGCTCGTTGGAACCATCGCATGTAATGCGGGCTATGGATATCCCTTACACCGCCGCACACGGCACGATTCGTTTTTCCTTTTCTCGCTATAACACGATGGCGGAAGTGGATAAAGTTATCGAAGTGATGCCCGGTATTGTAGCGACATTGCGCAAGTTGTCGCCTTATTGGTCGGGCAATGGACCGGTGGCAAATCCTGAGCAGGCTTTTGCTCCGACTTACTCATAGGATACTAGCTCAAAAACAAGTTAAAGAAATTATTCACCACGAAGACACGAAGAACACGAAGGGAATGCAGAGTGGGAAGCTTTAGTTTCCCGAATACAGAAAGCTAGAGCTTTCTGGACTGCGGTTCCCAAGCTGGAGCTTGGGAACCAGCGCAGAACTTCGTGTTCTTCGTGTCTTCGTGGTGAAAAACTTTTCTACCAAACGGTGAATTATGAAAACTCAAACCCGCCAAATTATCATCGACGACACCACGCTCAGGGATGGCGAGCAATCGGCTGGCGTGGCCTTTTCGCTGGATGAAAAGCTGGCGATTGCAACGCAGTTGGCGGGCTTGGGCGTACCTGAATTGGAAATCGGCATTCCGGCAATGGGCTATGTGGAGCGGGAAGAAATCAAGGCGATTGCGGCTTTAGGTTTGCCGTCGAAGCTGCTGGTCTGGTCAAGAATGCGCCGCGATGATTTGCATGCCTGTTTGGGCTTGAATGTGGACAAGGTGGATTTATCGATATCGGCTTCGGATCAGCATATTCAGCACAAGCTGAAACAAAGTCGCCAGTGGGTTTTAAACACTATTACCAGCTGCGTTCAAGAAGCGCGAAGTCTGGATATGGAAGTATGCATCGGGATGGAAGATGCTTCGCGGGCGGATGTGGACTTTCTGATACGCATGGCCGAAACCGCGCAGCTGGCCGGTGCTAGCAGAATCCGTTTCGCCGATACGGTCGGCATTATGGAACCGTTCGGCGTATTCGAGACGATCAAAAAGTTAAGAGCCGCAACCGATTTGGAAATTGAAATGCACGCCCATGACGATTTAGGGCTTGCTACTGCCAATACTCTGGCAGCGGCGTTAGCTGGCGCGACTCATGTCAATACCACTGTTAACGGACTGGGCGAACGCGCGGGCAATGCGGCATTGGAAGAAGTGGTGGTTGGCTTGAAGCAATTATATGGCATTGAAACCGGGATTGATTTGCAGCTCTTTCCTGCCCTGTCCGACCAGGTTGCAAAGGCGTCGGGCGATGCAATCGGCAGCCGTAAAAGCCTGATCGGTAAAAGCGTGTTCAGTCATGAAGCGGGCATTCATGTCGATGGATTATTAAAAGACCCGAACAATTACCAAGGCGTTGATCCTGCCATTGTCGGGCGCAGTCACCAGTTGGTTCTCGGTAAACATTCGGGTACTCAAGGTGTGATTCATGCCTATAAACAAATAGGCATAGCGGTCAGCCGGATACAGGCACAAGCATTATTAACCCAAGTTAGGCGCTTTGTCAGCGATACCAAAAGGTCGCCAAGAGCCGAAGACTTAAACCTCTTTCATCAAAATCTGTAGCTCTGTAGGGTACGCTGTGCGTACTTTTAGAGTAATGCGATGCAATTGGAAAACGGTACGCACAGCGTACCCTACTTTAGGAGATATTCATCATGAACGAACATAAAGAACAGCAGTCATGCGAGCCGGAAGTTAAAGAGACTTTGGAAATACCTGATCAGGACGAATGTAATCCCGGCTCTTTTTTTAGGATACCTGCTCCGCCGATGCTGGGTAAAACAGGTTGGAGTTTAAATTAGTTGTTCCTCGTTCCCACGCGGTGCGTGGGAACGAGGGCTAAACGACCTCCGCACCTAACTGGAGCTTGAAAATGGTTATGTCCATATCAGATAACATTATAAGTACAGCAAAAAAACCGCAGGGCTTTCTGGCCCAATGGCATGAAGACGTCCATTGTGTTTTTGGTCGCGACCCCGCAGCGCATAGCGTCTGGGAAATATTGCTGACCTATTCGGGCGTCCATGCGGTATTGGTGCATCGAGTCAGCCACCGTTTATGGAAAGCCAACTGGAAATTGACCGCCAGAATCCTGGCGGCATTCAGCAAAATGATTACCAGTGTCGACATTCACCCGGCGGCAACTATCGGTCGACGCTTGTTTATCGATCACGCGCTGGGGGTGGTGATAGGCGAGACGGCTGAGATCGGCAACGATGTCACGCTCTATCACGGCGTCACTCTGGGAGGCACAACCTGGAACAAGGAAAAGCGTCATCCTACCCTGGGCAATAACGTGATGGTGGGATCCGGGGCCAAGATTCTCGGAGCGATTACGCTGGGCAACAATGTCCGTGTCGGCGCCAACTCAGTCGTGATCAAAGACGTGCCGCCTTGCTGCACGGTGGTGGGCATTCCCGGCCGCATTATCCAAAGCAAAGGCACGCAAATACAAAACCGGCACGGCATCGATCTGGATCATCATTTGATTCCCGATCCGGTCGGCAAAGCGATTGCCTGTTTGATCGAACGGATAGATGAACTGGAAGCCGGACAAAAGCAGGCGCATAAGGTACTGGTTGAAGACAGTTGCGATGTATGCGATGCGGAAAGCATTTGCGTTCCTAAGAAAGACAGCCCGGTAAAACTGGCGGCGAGGCTGTAGATGGATCTGTTGGATTTCGAAGCGCAAGGTTTGTATTTCGAACAAGCGGATCTTGCAGGCGTTAAAGAGTTAATCGCTACGGCGGCGGAAAATTATGCGGGTGGAGATGCCGAACTGTCTTTACTGAAAGCATATTTTCTGGCGCCCGAGTCGTTGAATGTATTGGTCGCGTTGAACCGTTTTTATTATT
>DATBQC010001009.1:0-3527 GCA_036561065.1 Methylobacter sp.
GTTAATTTTTTAACGTTGCTCGTATAAGAAATGGACGTCTAGGCGTCCATTTTTGTTTGTCGATTGTTTCGGTTATTCAAAATTACTCGAATTACCTCTCATTAATACTTTCGTCAACTACTCTCCAGCACCCATTCGTACCATTTATAAGGTGGCTTCTGCAGATTGGTTTTGCATATTTCAAGCAATTCCGAATGTTCAACTGGCCTGCTAAACAAAAAGCCTTGGACTAGATCGCATCCATTTTTATACAAAAACTCCGCCTGCTCCCGTGTCTCTACCCCTTCTGCCACAATCTCTAACTTGAGTCCGTGAGCCATTCTGATAGTGGCCATCACAATAGCAACATCATCCGTATCATGTGGGATGTCGCGAACAAAACTTTGATCTATCTTAAGTTTTGCCACAGGAAAACGTTTTAGATAAGTCATGGAAGAATACCCGGTGCCAAAATCATCAATAGAAAGACTGATTCCCATCTCTTGCAATCGGCGCAAGCTTGATATGGTCACCTCAGCATGCTTCATCAATACGCTTTCCGTAATTTCCAGCGTCAGCAATTGTGGGTTAAGTCCGGTTTCTTCGAGAATTGAACTAATGCTTGCGATTAGATGATCTTCTTGGAACTGTCTCCCGGAAAGGTTAACACTGACTTGCATACCGTTATTTACTGCTTGCCAGACCTGTGCATCCATACAGGCTGTCCTTAAAACCCACTCGCCGATGGTAGTAATTAGCCCGGTTTCCTCTGCCAGTGGAATAAAGTTATCGGGGCTGATTACCCCCTTTTCGGGATGACACCAACGCAACAGGGCTTCTGCAGCTACAATACGGCCAGTGCTCAATTCGATAATAGGCTGATATCTCAGCTCAAACTCCCCCCGCTCCAGCGCATTGCGCAGGTCACCCTCCAAGGCTAGGCGATGCATCGTTTCCTTGTGCATTTCACCAGAAAACAACTGGTAGTTGTTCTTGCCTCGCGCTTTGGCAAAATACATGGCGGCATCGGCATTTCTGAGTAGGGTAGAGACGTCTTGGCCATCCTGCGGGAATGCGCTAATTCCGATACTCGCACCCACATAAAGATTGTGGTCCGCGATATTAAAAGGGGTCATTAGGGCACGAATGAACTTTTCCGCTACGGTAGCAGCTGCATCCATGGTTTTATCATCCGTTAGAATCATGGCAAATTCGTCACCACCTACGCGACAGACCACATCACCTTGCCGCACACAAGTTAATAATCTTTCAGCAACCGCCTTCAATAGCATGTCCCCAATTGAATGTCCCAGTGTGTCGTTAACTACCTTGAAATCGTCCAGATCAAGAAATAACAGTGCAAGTTTGTGACCCTCGTCATGCCCTTCTTGCAACATCGTCGCAAAACGCTCATTAAAGGCATGGCGGTTGGGCAGGCTGGTAATGGTATCGTAATAGGCTAAATAACCCATTCGCTCCTCTGCATGCACAATGACTCCCTGCAAACGTCTTAATAACAATGCAGAGGCACCTATGATGGCGATAATGACAAACACGCTAATGCCGATATACCAAAGCAGATGAATATATAGTTGGTGTAAGTTGGAACGCACATAAATGGTGCCAACATTATTATTTTCTATACCTACAATTTGCGAAAGCTCAGCAGAGGTGAAACTTAGTCTTTGAAATTGAGGCTGCGGCGCTAGCGGCAGAATCGAATCTTTCGAAACTCCCTCACGCCGATATTCAACAAAAATCTTGCCTGAGGTTGTATAAAGCACTGCTAAATCGATACTAGGCGAAGCCTCTAGCGTGTTCAGGATTTCTTTGGCAGCGTTCCGATCACTGAATAGCATGGCTGCAGCACTATTGGCACCGATGATTTTGGCCTGTACATCCAGCTGATTTATCAGTGAAGCACGCAAAATAACGTACTCGGCAACAATCAATACTACGCTTGCAAGAAGCAAAGCGGCGCCGACCATCGCCAGATTAATTTTCTGGCGACCGAAATGTCCCGATTTGTAACTCAGCCAAGTTGCGAATTCCACTAGATAAGTTCCTAATTTATGCTTTTAGCCAGATTAAGAAGCTTGGAGCTGAATGTCAGCTTTGCTCGACGCGCGCTGGCCATATTCACGTCGAAAACCAGCCTGCTTGCCTCCAACCGCATATTGATCACCAACTCCGTGCGCGCAGAGTCGAGCGAGTCTGTCACTGTTAATATGCTCGCATTGCGCACAATATCGACTATTGCCAGCAAAACTTCGTGCTGTACTGCATCAAGATACAACACATCACAGGCGCGGGCCTCCTCGGGCATCACAATCTCTTTCACTATGATCGACCTGTTATGTATCTTGCGAGCCTGCAACAGGGCCAACTGCGTACTCAAGGGATCATGCTCCAACACACAAAATATCATTGGTGCAGCGCTTTCTGTCGGCCATGTCGTAAGCAAGGCAAAATTATAGAGATAGGCAGCCTTGAGTTCATACTCTGGGACTGTTCCCGCGCCGTAGGCTTCGGATGCCAGCAAGCATAAGGATAATATCCCTAGACTTTTCGCTACTCTATACAGACACGCCCTCATTAAAAATGATAATCCAGCTTTAAGCGTAAGGTGCGGCCATCTTGGGGCAAAACATCTTGTATGAAATTTCCAGGATCGGCTGGGTCAGCATACTTCTTGTCGAACAAGTTATAGGCACTGAAAGATACATCCAGCCCCCGTAACCAATTATTTCTCGTTAACGTCAAATTAACCAAAGTGTAATCGTCCACCTCGTCGAGATTGGTACGGCGCGGTCCCGTATATTGCAACTCCAACCCGGTGCGCCAGGCATGGCCTGGTAATGGAGCCGACAGAGCCAGCTTACCCAATACGCGAGGTGAATTAACAAGTAAGCGATCCGTCAGTGCATTTTTTGCCTCTTGGTAACTAACGTTGCCTTTCATCTGTAACCCGTTATGCCAGGTTTTATCCACGCTCAATTCGACGCCCGTGGTATTGATTTTGTCTTGATTAACGAACACCAATTTCCCATCTATAGGGTCGGTAATCTGCGTAATCAGATTGTTTACCTGGTAATGGTAGAGGGAAAACGTACTATGCCAACCTTCTTTAAAAGTCTGTTCCAACACAGCTTCGTATGTGCGCATGGTCTCTTCTTGCAATGCTGGGTTGCCTTTCTGACTCGAAGCCGGCTCAGTAGCACTCCCGTAGAACATTTCATAGGCATTTGGCGCACGATAAGCTGAACCATAAATCAGTTTCAAACTATTACCGGCAAAGGGATGGTAAATTAAGGCCAAGCGTGGATTAACTGTTCCACCAGACATACTGTAATGGTCATAACGCACACCGGCATTGAGCAGAAGGTCGTCACGCAAGGTGATTTCATCTTGTACGAAAATCCCGTATTTATTCTGGGTGGTGTTGACATTGGTATAGAAAAACAGAGGTGAGGTGTCAAAATTACGTTGTACCTGACGCAAATCTTGCTGGTACTCGATCCCCCCCATCACTTTATGATCCGAGACAG
>DATBQC010001010.1:0-2046 GCA_036561065.1 Methylobacter sp.
AAGTCCAACGCAGTGAAATCGTCGTGCGTTTTAAGGTTAGGGTCAGCCCCGGCCTGCAATAGTTGTTCAACAACTTTTTCCCTGTCGCTGGATGCTGCAAAAATCAGGGCAGTCGCACCGGAGGCGGAGTTCTGATGATTAATATCGATTCCTGCGTGAATCAGTGCATCGATACAGTCGCTGTTGTCTGCATAACAAGCCGCCCACAATGCGTTATTGCCGTATTGATCAGTAATATCCAGCGCTGCATTCTGTTCGATCAAAAAGCATACGACATCGGCACGACCTTGTTGGCTTGCCAAAATCAAAGGGTAAATGCCGTCATGATTCTTTAAAACAGGCTGGGCAACAGAGAAATAGTTATTTTGTAACCAATCCCGTATTTCAGTCTTCATCACGCTTCCTGATGTTGTTCTTTCCAGCCGGAATAACCGCCTTCCAGGCTGTAAACATCCTGGAAGCCGAAATCGCTGAAAAATTCGGCAAGATGCTCGCTGGCGTGACCGTAGTAACAATAAATCAGCAAACTGCGCTGCTTGTCGCCGCGTTTGACTAACGACGCTTTCAGGTCTTCATGAACGTGCAGGGCATCTTCCAAGTGCCCTGCCCTGTAATCTTTCATGGTCCGACAATCCAGAATCATAGGCTTGGATTCTTCAATCAATTTTTTAGAATCGGCTACGGAAATGGTTTTGTATTTCATGGTCGTATGAAGGGTTCAGGTTGTAGTAAAACCAACAATAAAATAGATTTTGTTGTTGCAAATACAGTTATCGGACATCCGGTGACGCTATTGCTTTGGCTCAAGGTCTATGCGGATAGTCCTATAAATTAAACAAGCAAATTGCCTGCCATAATCTTAAACAGTGTGTTTTATGGGCTGCCGAGTATTCGTAGGCAAAAAAAAGCGCCCTAGTCGAGAAAATAGGGCGCGGAAGGTACAACGCTCAGGAAAGGGTTGATAGGAAGGAGTTAAGCCTGTAAATATTTAAGCATTAATAATGCCAAAAATTGTAACCCTGAATTTTATAAAGCTGTGGGGATTTTAAATTGCACCTACAGCAGCGTCTTTAATCACCTCAATGGTATTTTCTTCAGCTTCGACAAATGAAACGAGCGGGGTTTTGGGGTTATACGATTTGGCCGCAGCATAAGCGATGGCAACTTTATCTTCGGCAGATTGGTTTTTTAGCTCGCTTTTTTCAATATACAGTTCTTCGAGCAATTCATTCCACACCAAGCCCTGTTTGAAAGGCATCAATTTATAAGTTACACCTTCCAGTTCAACCTGCATGCCTTTACCGATATTCTCTACATAAATTAAAGCAATGCAGTCTGGTGCGATATCGGCTTTGTATTTTTCGATAAAGACGGGCAGTAAATCGAGCGTAGGCAATAGGCCGTTGATGAATTTAATCTTGTCGTTTTCAATAATCAAGGCTGAATGAATAAACAGGGCTTCAGGCGGTCTACGGTCGGTTGTTGAACCTTCGCGTAGAGTTCCTTCTTTTAAAACCAAGTCGCCGCGATAAGCATAAACGCCGGCCGTGCTGGTTTGACCGTTGACCAAAGTGACCGTTAATAATCCTTTAGCTTGATAGGTTTCTAATAGCATTGTTTTTTCTCCAGATAATTAAATAAATAGTGCGATTGCAAGTTGTTCTGCGGACATAAATACTGAGGAGCGAAATTAGCCCTGTTGGGCGCTTGGCTCATTAAGCCTATGTGTTTCATCAGAGCCTGTAGAAACAGTAACAAGCACTGAGACATTGGGCGCTATTTCCAACCTGACTTCCGATACGATATTACCGTTGTTGACTTTGATGATACCTTGCCATTGGTTATGAATACTGGGTTGCATGACATTATCCTTGCCTGTTTTTTAAGTAATAACTTTGATTTAGCATGCTTTATGCCATGTTGCGTTATTTGTGACTTTTGACGTTAAAACAGGTAGATGGAGCAATTTTGTCGGCTTGATTGTGCTGGCGATTGATGTCTTAACCAACAATGCAGGTTATTTTGTAATTAATTGTCGGGAACCTT